>NZ_JBFUJP010000088.1:0-19900 GCF_056401315.1 Rhodococcus sp. P4_F5
GGGCCGCGGCGGGGGCGCTCACGCGTCCGCCGGCGGCGGGGTCGCGGCCAGGGCGAGGGCCTCGGCGGCCCGCCCCGACACCGCGGCGACGTACACCTGGTCGTCGGCCTGGATGACGGTCTTGCGGTCCGGCAACACGCCGGTGCCGAACCGGATCAGGAAGGCCACCCGCGAGGCTGTGAACTCCTCGAGCTCCGCGACCGAGTGCCCCACCCAGTCCTCGTGCAACGCGAGTTCGGCCACCTCCACGGTGCCGGTGGGATCGCGCCACTTGGTGGTGTCGGACTCCCGGGTGAGGTGGTGCAGGAACCGGTCGGTCGTCCACGGCACGGTCGCGACGGTCGGGATGCCCAGGCGTTCGTACACGGCGGCGCGCTTGGCGTCGTAGATCCGCGCGACGACCCGGCTGACGCCGAAGGTCTCCCGGGCCACCCGGGCGGAGATGATGTTCGAGTTGTCGCCGGAGGACACCGCCGCGAACGCCTCGGCCCGCTCGATGCCGGCCTTGATCAGCACGTCGCGGTCGAATCCCATGCCGACCACCCGCGTGCCGGTGAACTCGGGGTCGAGCCGGCGGAACGACTCGGGGTCCCGGTCGATGATCGCGACCTCGTGGCCGATCCGGCTCAGACCCGCCGCGAGGGCAGATCCGACTCGGCCGCACCCCATCACGACTACATACACCGCTGGCCTCCGCTCGTCGGTCTCCCGACGCTCTGGTTGGGGTCGCCGCGGTGGCGGCGACTGGTCGGTGGAACGCTACCGCCCCCGCCGCTGCGGTGCCGCGCGCCGTCGGTATTCGGCGTCGCCGGCCCGTGCCGTTGTCCGTATTGGACCGCGAGTTGGCGTGCGATGGCACTGGATCGGTTCCGACGGCTTACGCTTTGCCAGTGTCAAAGCTCTCGACCGCCACGAAGCGGCTGTTGGTGGGTAGACCGTTCCGAAGCGACAAGCTGGGGCACACCCTCTTGCCGAAGCGGATTGCGCTGCCCGTGTTCGCATCCGATGCGATGTCGTCGGTCGCCTACGCACCCGAGGAGATCTTCCTGGTGCTGTCGGTGGCCGGCATCTCGGCATATGCGTACACCCCGTGGATCGGCCTCGCCGTCTGCGTCGTGATGGCGGTGGTGGTGGCGAGTTACCGCCAGAACGTGCACGCCTACCCGTCCGGCGGCGGCGACTACGAGGTGGCGACGACCAACCTCGGTCCGAACGCCGGGCTGACCGTCGGCAGCGCCCTGATGGTCGACTACGTGCTCACCGTGGCGGTCTCGATCTCCTCGGCGGCGTCCAACATCGGTTCGGCGGTGCCGTTCGTCGCGACCCACAAGGTGCTGTTCGCGGTCGCCGCCATCGTGCTGCTCACCGCCATCAACCTGCGCGGCATCCGGGAGTCCGGCACCGCGTTTGCGCTCCCGACCTACGCCTTCATCGTGGGTATGTTCGTGATGCTCGGATGGGGGCTGTTCCGGATCTACGTGCTCGGTGACGACGTGCGCGCGGTCTCGTCCGGGTTCGTCCTGAACGCCGAGGACCAGCACCTGTACGGGATCGCGTTCGCGTTTCTGATTGCCCGCGCGTTCTCCTCGGGTTGTGCCGCGCTGACCGGCGTCGAGGCGATCAGCAACGGCGTTCCCGCATTCCAGAAGCCCAAGTCCCGCAACGCCGCGACCACGCTGCTGTTGCTGGGCACCTTTGCGATCGTGCTGCTGATGGGCATCATCATCCTGGCCCAGAAGATCGGGATCGTGTACGCCCACAACCCTGCGGAGCAGTTGGTCGGCGCGCCCGAGGGCTACCAGCAGAAGACGCTCATCGCGCAGCTGGCGGAGGCGGTGTTCGCCGGCTTCCCGATCGGCTTCTACTTCATCGCGATCGTCACCGCGCTGATCCTGGTGCTGGCCGCCAACACGGCCTTCAACGGCTTCCCGGTGCTCGGCTCCATCCTGGCCCAGGACCGCTACCTGCCCCGCCAGCTGCACACCCGCGGCGACCGGCTCGCGTTCAGCAACGGCATCCTGTTCCTCTCCGGCGCGGCGATCGCGTTCGTGGTGGTGTTCGGGGCCGAGGTCACCAAGCTGATCCAGCTCTACATCGTCGGCGTCTTCGTCTCGTTCGTGCTCAGCCAGACCGGCATGATCCGGCACTGGACCCGGCACCTGAAGTCCGAGACCGATCCGGCGCAGCGCCGGCGCATGCATCGTTCCCGGGTGATCAACTCGATCGGCCTGGCCATGACCGGCGCGGTGCTGATCATCGTGCTGATCACCAAGTTCGCCGCCGGCGCCTGGATCGCGATCGTCGCGATGATCGCGATCTTCCTGGTGATGAAGTCGATCCGGCGGCACTACGACAACGTCGCCGCCGAACTGGACGAGCAGGAGTGGGACGGCGTGCTGCCCAGTCGGACCCACTCGATCGTCCTGGTGTCCAAGCTGCACATGCCGACGATGCGCGCGCTGGCCTACGCCCGCGCCACCCGGCCGGACACCCTCGAGGCGGTGACGGTCAACGTCGACGAGCCGGACACCCGTGCCCTGGTGCGCGAGTGGGAGCGCAGCGACGTCACGGTGCCGCTCAAGGTGATCGAGTCCCCGTACCGGGAGATCACCAAGCCGATCCTCGACTACGTCCGGCGGGTCCGTCGGGACTCGCCGCGGGACGTGGTGACGGTATTCATCCCCGAGTACGTGGTCGGGCACTGGTGGGAGCAGATCCTGCACAACCAGAGCGCGCTGCGGCTCAAGAGCCGGCTGCTGTTCCAGCCCGGCGTGATGGTCACCAGCGTGCCCTGGCAGCTCAGTTCGTCGGAGAAGGCCCGTGAACGCGCCCGACGGGTCGAACCGTCGGCGGCACCGGGCGCGACGCGTCGGGGTTTCGACGCACCGGAAGGCAAGTAGGTAGATGAGCGAGAACTGGTTCGGGCTGGAATTCGATCTGCGCCTGGGCAATCCGGGGCACGGCGGGTTCTGCGTGGCCCGTCACGAGGGACGGGTGGTGTTCGTCCGACACGGGCTGCCGGGCGAACTGGTCCGGGCCCGGGTCACCGAGGACCGCGGCGGCTCGTTCTGCCGGGCCGACGCCGTCGAGGTGCTCGAGGCTTCCGCGGACCGGGTGGCGCCGCTGTGCCCGATCTCCGGGCGGGGCGGCGCGGGCTGCTGCGACTACTCGCACGCGACGCCGGCCGCCGGTCGGTCGATGAAGGCCGCGGTGGTCGCCGAGCAGCTACGCCGGTTGGCGGGCCTGGAGTGGGACGTCGAGGTCGAGGAGCTGCCCGGCACGGGCGACGGCACCGGCTGGCGCACCCGGGTCCGGCTGGCCGTCGACGGACAGGGGGCGGCCGGTTTCCACGGGTACCGCAGCAGCGCGGTTGTCACCGAACTGGCGTGCCCGCAGGCGGTGGCGGGGGCGTTCGCAGGGCTCGCGGAGCAGAGCTGGCGCCCCGGCGGCGAGCTGCAGGTCACCGTCGACGCGGACGGCACGCGGCACGTGGTGGAGATCGAGCCGGCCCGGATCTCGCAGACCGGCAGGCGTAGTCCCGGCCGCCGCGGCGCCATGGCCCGGCGGGCGGCCTCGGCGCGGCCCCGCCGCGAGCGGGTGGCCTTCGGCACCGGCCGCGCGGTGGAGCGGGTGGGGGAGAGGACCTGGGAGCTGTCCGCGACCGGGTTCTGGCAGGCGCACCGCGGCGCCGCCGCCGCCTACTCGGACGCGGTGGGGCAGTGGTCGGGTCTGACCCCCGGGGACACCGCCTGGGACCTCTACGGCGGGGTCGGTGTGTTCGCCGCGGAACTGGCGAGCCGGGTCGGCGAGCGGGGCCTGGTGATGTCGGTGGAGTCCGGCCGCGGCGCGGTCGAGGACGGCAGGCGCGCGCTCGGCGACCTGGGCCAGGTGCAGTTGCGGGCGGATCGGGTCGAAACCGTGGTCGGCGAGTTGCCCGGTCCGGTCCGGACGGTGGTGCTGGATCCGCCGCGGGCTGGTGCGGGCCGCGAGGTGGTCGAGGCGGTCGCCGCGGCGGGCGCGGAGCGGGTGGTACACATCGGCTGCGACCCGGCGGCGTTCGGCCGCGACGTGGGGTTGTACCTGGCGCAGGGCTACCGGCTCGAGCAGGTGCGGGCGTTCGACGCCTTCCCGCTCACCCATCATGTGGAGTGCCTGGCGCTGTTGACGAGGTAGGGCACCGGTGTGCGGGTACGGCGCCGGCCGGCCCGGGAGGCGCCGGCCGGCACCGTCTCCTCAGAGGGACGCCGTGGTCAGCCGCTGAACGGGGGCACGAACATGCACGGCACCTCGCGTGGGTGCGCCGGGTCCAGGGCATTGAGCGTCATGTAGGCCGCGCGCCTGGATCCCGCGATCGCCGCGTGCTCGGAGTAGTCCTGCGAGCACGTGTCCTGCACCACGATGTTTGTCACGTTGTAGCCGGGCGGGCCCGGGACCTGGCCCTGTTCGAGCCGGATGGCCTCGTCGTAGCGGGTGGAGATGTTGGTGTAGTTCACGCCCTCGACGTAGGGGGTGCCGCCGGCGTTGACCTTCTTGACCACCTCGGATTCGGCCGTCATCTCGCCACACGCCTGGCACACGGGTACCGAGGACTCCGGCACGCCCAGTCGCTTCGCGAGCGCGGGGAGTCCGTCCGCACCGAGCGTGGTGAGGCCGCGCCACGGGGGAGCGATGGAGACGTAGTTGGTGATGGTCCCCTCGCCGCCCAGTTGCTTGAGGTAGTAGGTCGGGATGATCGTGCCCTGCGAGTGGCCGACGACATCCACCGTCTGTGCACCGGTCGACGAGCGGATCCGGTCGACGAAGGTCTTGAACTGGACGGCGCTCTCATCGATCGGACCCATCCCGCCGATCGCCGAGATCGGCCACGGCGCACCGGGAATGGCGCCGTAGGTCAGGGCGAACACGCAGTAGCCGGCGTTCTTGAGCATCGGGACGTAGGCGCCCCAGTTGGTCTGCTGCGAACCTCCGGTGCCGTGCACCAGTACCACCGGCCGTGGATGCTCCGCCGACGGCTTGCACGAGAAGTCGTTCGATCCGGGCAGCGACCCGCCGGGGTTGGTCAGCTCGTCGGGGATGCCCGCGAAGAAGTTGTAGTTCTCGGGCAGTGGTTGGGCCTGAGCGCCACCTGCCCCGAACGGMAACACCAACGCGACCAGGGACAGCGCAAGGACGACAGCACGTGACGTACGTAACACAGAGCCTCCGAATGTTGTACGGGTCATCGAACCTAGCAACTGCTCGGTTCGTTGCCTAGTGCGGGGATTGCCGGTGTCCGACCGGCGACGACACCGGTTCGCCGCCCGTCCCGAGCGCGGTGGGGCCGTGTCTGGTCCGTCACAGCCAATTGTGTGGGTAATGCAACCAATATATAGTTGCTTACTGCAAGCATCATTAATGACTCTTTACCTTGAGGATTGAAATGTCGGTACACCCCGCCACCGCGGAGAACCTCGTCGAGGAGGTGTTCCTCTTCGGCCGGGTGCTGCGCAACGTCCTGCTCGCGGACGACGAGACCGGACTGCCCCCGGCGTTGCTGGGGGTCCTGCACTCGTTGGCCACCGGGGGACCGCGCCGGCAGGGCGACCTTGCCGCCGGCCTGTGCGTGAGCCAGTCGTCGCTGAGCAGGCAGATCGCCGACCTCTTCGACGCCGGCTTCGTCGAGCGCCGTCCCGATCCCGACGACGGCCGGGCCTGCCTGGTGCAGGCGTCGGAGTCGGGCCTGCGACTGCTCGAGGACAACCGGGCGGACCGCGCACGGCGGCTGACCGCACTGCTCGACTCGTGGAGCGAGGACGAGGCGGACACCGCGCTCGCGTCGCTGCGTCGGCTCAAGGAAACCTTCGTCAACCCGACGGCACGGCAGACCGTGGCCGCCACCGAAACCGATTTCCGGGGGGACACACGCCCATGACAGTCACAGACAACACCGCGGCGCAGTCGGCGTCGCCGGGCGCCGCGCCGCTGATGACTCACCGTCAGATCCTCGAGGTCCTCGCCGGCCTGCTCGCCGCGCTGTTCACCGCGTTGATCAGTTCGACCATCGTCTCGACGGCCCTGCCGACGATCATCGGCGACCTCAACGGCAGCCAGACCCAGTACGCCTGGGTCATCACCACCTCGCTGCTGGCGACCGCCGCCTCGACTCCGATCTGGGGCAAGCTCGCCGACCTGTACAACAAGAAGTTGCTGGTCCAGAGCGCGATCGTGATCTTCGTGGTCGGTTCCGTGATCGCGGGCCTGTCCCACAACGTGCCGGTCCTGCTCGGCGCCCGGGTGATCCAGGGCATCGGCATGGGCGGCCTGACCGCGCTCGTCGTCGCGATCATCGGCACCATCATCCCGCCGCGTGAGCGTGGCCGGTACTCCGGCTACATGGGCGCCGTCATGGCCGTCGCCATGGCCGGCGGACCGGTCGCGGGCGGCGTCATCGCCGACGGCCTCGGCTGGCGCTGGTGCTTCTTCGTGTGCGTCCCGCTCGCCGTGATCGCACTGTTCCTGCTGCACAAGACCCTGCACATCGAGACGGTGCGCAAGGACGGCGTGTCCATCGACTGGCTCGGCGCCACCCTGCTCACCGCCGGCGTCTCCGTGCTGCTGGTGTGGGTCTCCTTCGCCGGCAAGGCCGCGTACTACGACTGGATCTCCACCGAGTCGGCCCTGATGGTCGGCGCCGGCGTGGTGCTGCTCGTGCTGACGGTCCTCGTCGAGAGCCGCGCGAAGTCGCCGATCATCCCGCTGAAGATCGTCATGGAGCGCACCACCGCGCTGGCCATCATCTCCTCGGTCGCCGTCGGCGTCGGGCTCTTCGGCGCCACCACGTTCCTCGGTCAGTACTTTCAGACCGCCCGCGGGTACTCGCCCACCGAGGCCGGCCTGCTCACCATCCCGATGGTCCTCGGCATGCTCCTGGGCACCGTCGGCTCCGGCCAGCTGATCACCAAGTTCGGCAAGTGGAAGAGCTTCGTCGTGGCCGGCGCGGTGCTGCAGCTCGTCGGCTTCCTGATGCTGGGCACCGTCGACCACGAGACGCACATGTGGGTGATCGGGGCGATGATCGCGGTGCTGGGTCTGGGTACCGGCATGCTGATGCAGAACGTCGTGCTCGCGGTGCAGAACACCGTCAGCGTGCAGGACATCGGCGCGGCCAGCAGTGTGGTGGCGTTCTTCCGGACCTTCGGCGGCGCGATCGGCGTCTCGGTTCTCGGATCGGTCCTGGCCACCCGCGTCTCCGAACTGACCGCGACGGGCCTCGCGACGCTCGGCATCGACACCCACGGTCAGGGCGGCGGCAACCTGAACCTGGCGGTGCTCCMCGAGCCGGTGCAGGAGGTCGTCCGGATGTCCTACGGCGACGCCACCGGGCTGATCTTCCTGGTCTCGGCGGCGGTCTCGGTGATCACCGTGGTCGCGGTGGTCTTCCTCCCGAACAAGCCGCTGCGCACCACCATCGACCTCGAGCCGTCCGAGCTGGACGAGGAGTACGCGAAGGTCTAGATCCCCTCAGATCTGACGGAAGGCCCCGACGCCGGTGCGTCGGGGCCTTCCGTGTGTCGGAGAGGTCTGCGGCGTCAGGCCAGCGCCCAGCACACCCGGACCGAGGCGGCGACCGTGCTCTCGCCGCGCTCGACGGGCATCGAGGCGTCGGCGGCGGGGGCGGCCATCGCCCGCAGCATCGGCCGCGGCCCCGGCGCGTCGGGTGTCTCGGTCACCTCGAGCACCGCGCCGAGGGCGCGCCCGGACAGCCGCGCGTACTGCTCGGCCTTCGCGCGTGCGTCCGCGTAGGCGGCCTCGCGGGCCCGGGCGAGCAGGTCGGACTGGTCGGCGAAGCCCAGGTCGAGCCCGCCGAGCCGGACGTCGTCCCCGCCTGCGGCGACGCAGTCCGCGATCACCCGCCCCGGATCCGACAGGTCCCGGAGCGTGACCGACAGGGTGCTGCTCGCGAGGTAGCCGACCACCTTCTGGCCGTGGTTCTCCTGCCAGACGGTGTCGGCCTGCACGCCGAGGCCGGTGGTCGACAGGTCCGCGTCCGCGACGCCCGCGTCCCGCAGCGCCGCCGACACCGCACGGGCCGCGACCCCGGCCCGCGCGAAGGCGCCCGCCACGTCCGGCCGCCGCACCTCCACCGTGACGGTCACCCGCATCAGGTCCGGCGTGGCCGACGCGGATCCCTGACCGAGCACGGTCACCGACGGCGTCACCACGGTCACGACTTCCGGTTGTACAGCCGCATGGTGAGCGGTCCGAAGATCAGCATGAAGCCGGCGCACCAGCCGAACACCACCGCGATCTCGCCGATCTCGACGCTGCCCGCCATCAGGCCCCGGATGGCAGACACCAGGTGAGTGATCGGGTTGGCGTTGACGAAGGCCTGCAGCCAGCCCGGCATGGTCGCCGGGTCCACGAAGATGTTGCTGGCGAAGGTCAGCGGGAACAGGATCATCATCGACACGCCGATCACGGACTGCTCGCTGCGCATCACCATCGCGATCATCGTCCAGATCCAGGACATGCTGAACGAGAACAGCAGCAGCAGGAGCACGGCCGCGAGCACCCCGACCACGCCGCCCGCGGGCCGGAAGCCGAGGACCAGGCCGAGCAGCAGCACGATCGTCGACGCGATCGTGTACCGGACGACGTCCCCGAACAGCGCGCCGACCAGTGGGGCCGGACGCCAGATCGGCAGCGACCGGAACCGGTCGAAGACGCCCGCCGAGATGTCCTTGTTCAGGGTCAGTCCGGTGTACATGGTGATCATCACGACCGTCTGCACCAGGATCCCGGGCAGCAGGAACTGCAGGTAGTCGGCGGTGGAACCGGCCAGGGCGCCGCCGAACAGGTAGGTGAACATCAGCGTGAACATGATCGGGAACATGGTCACGTCGAACAGTTGCTCGGGCACGTGCTTGATCTTGAGCAGCGCCCGCCAGCCGAAGGACAGCGATGCCGACAACGCGCTGGGCCGGGCCGGTCGTGGACCGGTCAGCTGCAGGACGTCGCCCACCGCGGCCGCCGTGGGGCTCGCAACCGTCGTCGAGGTCATGATGCGGTCTCCTTCAGTGCGGTGGGGTCGTTCTCGGATGCGGAGCCGGACTCGGACTCGGACTCCGCGGGGTGGCCGGTCAGTGCCAGGAACACCTCGTCCAGGCTGGGCTGGCCGAGGGCGAACGTCGCGACCGCGATCCCGGCGTCGTCCAGCGCGGGCAGGGCCAGCGACACCCGCTTCGGGTCGCTGATCCGGGCGGTCAGCGCCGCCGGGTCGGACTCCGAGGTCACGTCGACCCCTAGTACGTCGGTCAGCAGCACCGCCGCGGCCGCCCGCCGGGACGGGTCCATGACCCGGACGTGCAACGCCCCGGATCCCACCGAGGCCTTGAGCTCGCCGGTGGTGCCCTCGGCGATCACCTTGCCGTGGTCGATCACCGCGATGCGGTCGGCGAGCTGGTCGGCCTCGTCGAGGTACTGGGTGGTCAGCAGGACGGTCGTGCCGCCGGCGACGAGCGCCCGGACGATCTCCCAGACCTGGTTGCGGCTGCGCGGGTCGAGCCCGGTGGTCGGTTCGTCGAGGAAGATCAGCTCGGGCGTGACGATGATGCTGGCGGCGATGTCGAGGCGCCGGCGCATACCGCCGGAGAAGGTCTTGACCTGGCGCGAGCCGGCCTCGCTCAGGTCGAACGCGGCGAGCAGCTGTTCGGAACGCGCCCGGGCCGCGGCCCGGGAGAAGCCGAACAGCCGGGCCAGCAGGAGCAGGTTCTCGGTGCCGGTCAGGTCCTCGTCGAGGGAGGCGAACTGGCCGGTGAGCGAGACCTTGCTGCGGACGGCGTCGGCCTCGCGGGCCACGTCGTGCCCGAGGACCCGGGCGGTGCCGCCGTCGATCTCCAGCAGGGTGGCGAGCATCCGGATGGTGGTGGTCTTGCCGGCCCCGTTGGGTCCGAGGACGCCGTACACGCCCCCGGTGGGTACCGCGAGGTCCACCCCGGCGACCGCGACGTTCGTCCCGAACCGCTTCACCAGGCCCTCGGTGTGGATGGCCAGTTCTCTCTGCGAGTGCATGGCGTTCACCTTGTCCGATCGGAGGAATGAACGGAAATGAATATTAGAGATTGTTCACATCGCGGGACCGCGCAGCGCGACGGACCGGACGGCGGCGTCGAGCTGCGCGTACGCGCCCGCCGCGAGACGCTCGAGCAGTGCCGACTTGAGTTGCGGCGCTTGCGCGGTCAGCGCCGCGAACGCCTCCGGTGTCAGCAGGGCCAGCGTCACCGCGGTGTCGGCCCGCATGTCGCCCAGGGCGGTGCCGCCGATCAGGGTCGTCATCTCGCCGAACGTCATGCCCGGCGAGAGCGAGGTGATCCGGTGGGTGCGGCCGTCCCCGCCGGGCAGCAGGTGGCTGACCTGGCCGGAGAGGATTAGGAAGATGCCGGCCGCCGGGTCGCCGCGATGCACGATCGTCTCGCCCCGGGCGACGGTCCGGCGCTCGAGGTCGCCGCTCACCCGGGCGAACTGGTCGTCGGTCAGCGCGGTCAGCAGCGGGTGCGCGGCCAGCGCGATGGACGCCGGGATCCGCTCGCCGGTGCAGTGCCGGTCGAGCAGGACGCCCTCGCACCACTCCAGCGCGACGTCGAGGTCCACGAACACCCGCCCCGCCGCGGCGCCGGACCCGAGCCGCGAGGCGGTGCGCCCGAGCCGCCCGTCCGGGTCGACGACCGCCGCCTGGCACCCGCGTTCGGCGAGTTCCGCGTGCTGGGTGTCGAGCATCCGGCGGGCCACCGCGCTCACGTCGTCGACCCGGCGCAGGTCCACCACCAGTGCCTCGAGGTCGGTGCCGCGCTCGGCGATCGCGCGGACCGCGGTCTCCGCGCCCGAGAACAGCAGGTCGCCGTGCAGTTCGTAGATCCGGGCCCGGTTCCCGTAGGTGGCCAGCGTGGACAGCTCGGCCCCGCTGCGCCGCTGCCGCGAGGGCACCTCGGAGACGGAGTAGCTGGTCCGGATGGCGGACCGGCCCGCCCGGGTGACGTGCATGAAGTGCAGTTCGAGGGTGCGCGAGAGCTCCCGGCAGGCCTGGACGCCGCGGACGCTGTTGCCGTGCGAGTCGAGCCGGGGGGAGTGCACCGCGATCCCGATCTGACCTGGCAGCACCGCCAGTACGCCGCCGCCGACCCCGCTCTTCGCGGGCAGGCCGACCTGCGTGATCCAGTCCCCGGCGGCGTCGTACATGCCGCAGGACGTCATGACGCTGAGCACCCGCTCCACCAGGTCCGGGGCCAGGGCCCGCTCACGGGTCAGCGGATTGACGCCGTTGTTCGCGAGCGTGGCCGCCATCAGGGCGAGGTCGCGGCAGGTGACGTTGATCGAGCACTGCCGGAAGTAGAGGTCCACGGCCTCGTCCGGGTCGCCGGAGACGATGTCGAAGGACCGCAGCATGTGCCCGATCGCCCGGTTGCGGTGCCCGGTCCGGGACTCGGAGGCGTACACGTCCTGGTTGAGTTCGAGGTCCCGGCCCGCGTAGAGGGAGTAGCAGCGCCGCAACCGTTCGAATCGCTCCGCCGGGTCCGCGCCCTGGATCAGCGACGCGGAGGTGATGGCGCCCGCGTTGATCATCGGGTTGCGGGGACGTTCGGTCACCGGGTCCAGGCTGATCTCGTTGAACGGCTCGCCCGACGGCTCGACGTCGATCTTCCGGGCGACGACGTCGACGCCGTGGTCGGCGAGCGCGAGACCGTAGGTGAGGGGCTTGGAGATCGACTGGATGGTGAACTCGGTGTCCGCGTTGCCCGCGCGGTAGACGTAGCCGTCGCTGGTGGCCACGCACAGCGAGAACTCGTCCGGTTCGACCGCGGCGAGTTCGGGGATGTAGTCGGCGAGTTCACCCGCCCGGTTCTCCCGGCACAGCGTGTACACCTCGTGGATGATCCGGTCGACGACGTTGCCCGGCGAGGTGTCCTCGATGCGTCCCATGGCGATCAGCCTAGGGGTTTCGGCCTGTGAACTGACTCACGATTGCGGGCATAATGGGCTGGCAGCGTTGTTGTCCGGCGTGGTTGTCGGCACGCCTGGCGGTGGTGTGGGTATGAGGCTCCGTAGACTGGGCCGGTCCACCGACACGCGGTCGGCGGTGTTCCTCGGAGGGAGCGATCTCGTTGGGTGTCCTATCGCGAGTCCAGACGCCCGGCGATCTACGGGGGCTGAGCCTCGCCGAGATGCGTGAGCTAGCCGCTGAGGCGCGGGACTTCCTGGTCCACAAGGTCTCCGCCACGGGCGGTCATCTCGGTCCGAACCTCGGTGTCGTCGAGCTGACCCTCGCCGTGCACCGGATCTTCGACTCGCCGCGGGACGCGATCCTCTTCGACACCGGACACCAGGCCTACGTGCACAAGATGGTCACCGGCCGGATGGACCAGTTCGACACCCTGCGCAAGAAGGGCGGCCTGTCGGGCTACCCGTGTCGCGCCGAGAGCGAGCACGACTGGGTGGAGTCCTCGCACGCGTCGGCGGCGCTGTCGTACGCGGACGGCCTGGCGAAGGCGTTCGAGCTGACCGGTCAGGACCGGCATGTCGTCGCGATCGTCGGCGACGGCGCGCTCACCGGCGGCATGTGCTGGGAGGCGCTCAACAACATCGCCGCCGGCAAGGACCGGTCGGTGGTCATCGTCGTCAACGACAACGGCCGCTCCTACGCCCCGACCATCGGCGGGCTCGCCGACCATCTCGCGGCGCTGCGGCTGCAGCCCGGCTACGAGAAGGTCCTCGACAACAGCCGCCGGATGGTCAAGAAGATGCCGTGGGTCGGCCGGGCGGCCTACCAGCTGCTGCACGGCATGAAGGCCGGCATCAAGGACATGGTGAGCCCGCAGGTGATGTTCACCGACCTGGGCGTCAAGTACCTCGGTCCGGTGGACGGCCACGACCAGGCGGCGCTCGAGTCGGCGCTGCGGCGGGCCAAGGACTTCGGCGGTCCGGTGATCGTGCACGCCGTGACCCGCAAGGGCATGGGCTACGCGCCCGCCGAGAACCACAAGGCCGACCAGATGCACGCGACCGGCGTGATCGACCCGCGCACCGGGCGTGCGACCACGGTGTCCGCGCCGGACTGGACGTCGGTGTTCTCCAGCGAGCTGATCGCGCAGGCCGAGCAGCGCGAGGACATCGTCGCGATCACCGCGGCCATGCCCGGTCCCACCGGCCTCGCCGCGTTCGGGGAGCGGTTCCCGGACCGGATGTTCGACGTCGGCATCGCCGAGCAGCACGCGATGACGTCCGCGGCGGGCCTGGCGCTGGGCGGCCTGCACCCGGTGGTCGCCGTCTACTCGACCTTCCTCAACCGTGCCTTCGACCAGGTGCTGATGGACGTCGCGCTGCTCGACCAGCCGGTGACCCTGGTCCTGGACCGGGCCGGCGTCACCGGCCCGGACGGTGCCAGCCACAACGGCATGTGGGACTTCTCGCTGCTGGGGATCGTGCCCGGGATGCGCGTCGCCGCACCGCGGGACGCGGCCACCCTGCGCGAGGAGCTCGGTGAGGCGCTCGCCGTCGACGACGGGCCCACCGCGCTGCGCTTCCCGAAGGGCGCTGTCGCCGAAGACATCCCGGCCGTGGAGCGGCTCGTCGACGGCGTCGACGTGCTGGCCCGGCCGGAGGGCGAGGGCGGTGACGTGCTGATCGTGGCGGTCGGTCCCTTCGCCACGGTGGCGCTCGAGACCGCGACGCGGCTCGGGCAGCAGGGCATCACCGCGACCGTCGTGGACCCGCGCTGGGTGCTGCCGGTGCCGGCGTCCGTGATCGAGTTGGGGGCGAAGTTCCGGCTGGTCGTCACGCTCGAGGACAGCGGCGTGCAGGGCGGGATCGGCGCGTCGGTGTCGGCGGCGTTGCGGGCGGCCGGCGTGGACACCCCGGCCCGCGATGCCGGCATCCCGCAGCGCTTCCTCGACCATGCCTCCCGCGACCAGATCCTGGTCGAGGTCGGGCTGACCGCTCAGGACCTCGCCCGTCAGATCACCGGCTGGGTGGCGGGGATGCACACCGACGAGCAGCAGGCCGCGTCTGGGCTGGGTACCGGCACGCCTGGCATCGGCTAGGGCCGGTCGGTCGGCAAGCTGCGGATCGGACCCGGAACCCGCGTCCGATCTGGCCTACCCCGTCTCAAATCCCGGGATTCGACCTGTGCTGAACGCTTGTCCAGGTATTCTCCGGTCGGCGAGGACAGTTCAACTGGGAGCAGCCGATGCGCGAGGGTTTGTCACGTAGGACGTTCATTACCGGAGCCGGGGTCGGCGCTGCCGCGGTCGGACTGGGCGGCCGGGCGGCCGCAGGCGAGCGGATCCACCGACGCGAGCGCACGCTGCCGGACGTCGACTCGATCACCGTGACCGACCCCGCGCTGCTCAGCGCAGTCGAGGCGGCCAGCCTGCTGCAGGCACGTAAGTTGCATCCGCGGGAGTTGCTGGAGGCGTGTCTCTCCCGTAGCGCCGGACACGACGGCGACATCGGGTCGTGGGTGCGCATCTATCCCGAGGTCGCGCGCGAACAGGCCGAGCGCGCCGGGACCAGGCTCTCCGCGGACGGGGTGCGTCGTGACGGCGCCGCACCGCTGGTGTGCGGTCTGCCCATCGCGCTCAAGGACCTGTTCGCGGTCGAGGGCCTGCCGCTGACCGCGTCGAGTCGCGTCCTGGAGGGCAACATCGCCGCGGGTGACTCGACGGTGTGGCGTCGTCTCGGTGAGTCGGGCATGGTCCTGTTGGGTCACGCGCACACCCACGAGTTTGCCCTCGGCGCCGGCACTCCGCAGACTGGGAATCCCTGGGACACGGCGGCGTCGGTCGGCGGGTCCTCGGGTGGTAGCGCAGCGGCGCTCGCGGCGAGATTCACTCCGCTGGCCGTAGGAACCGACACCGGTGGCTCCATCCGGTTCCCTGCGTCCGTCTGCGGTGTCACCTCGATCAAGCCGACGTTCGGTCGATGCAGCACCTACGGGGTGATCCCGTTGGCATGGAACCGTGACCACGTAGGCGCAATGGGGCGCAGCGTTGCCGACGCCGCACTGTTGCTCTCCCACATGGCGGGCCCGGACGCCAACGACGTCGTCACCAAGCTGGGGCCGGACGTCGGTGCCGACGGCTACCCACTCGTTGCCCGCGGCGGACGGAAACCCTTGGCGAGAAAGCGATTCGGCCTTCCCGCAACCGTGAGCGACGATCTGCCGGAGGCAACCGCCGCCCTGTTCGACGACTTCCTGGGGCTGGTGCGCGAACTCGGCGGCGAGATCGTCGATGTCACGATGCCCCCGCTGCCGAAGGGGCTGCTGCTCGGAGACCAGTTCGAGGCAGGGGCCTACCACCAGCAGTTCACGGACCGGCTCGGGTCCTACGACGCGGTGAACGCGGCGCAGGTCACCGCTGCCGTCGCGTCCCTCTCCGGGCCGGTCGCCGACCAGTTGAAGCTCAACCGCGAGCGTGCCGCCTATCAGCGTGCCTACAACCGCCTGTTCGCCGAGGCGCGACTGGACGCGGTGCTGGTACCGGGCACCATCCACGACGGGATGCGGCGGGGCGGCGGCCCAGGACAGTACGTCAACGGCGCGGCGCAGTGGGCGAACCTCAGCGGCGCACCCGTCGTCTGTACGCCGGCTGGTCGGTCCGCGGCCACCGGCATCCCCTTCGGGGTCCAGGTGGGCGGGCGCCCGTGGGACGAGGCGGGACTGGTCTCCCTTGTGCTCGAACTGCAGGAGGCGCGGCCGTACTGGCGTGACGCGCCGGATCTCCCGGCGTCGCCGCGGGCGATCCCCGAAGCCGTTCGCACGACACCGGGTCCCGGTCCGGACCCGACCAACACCAACGCCGCGCCGCCGGCCCTGCGGTTCACGGCGTCGACCGCGACCAACCCCGTGTGAGTCGGTCCGGCGTCAGCCCGCCTGTTCGAGGGTGCGACCGCGGGTCTCGGTGACGAACCGGGACACCACGAACAGCGACACGATGGCCATCACGGCGTAGACGCCGTAGGTGAGCGAGAGGTTCCAGTCGGCCAGTGCCGGGAAGGTCGACGAGACCAGGAAGTTCGCCACCCAGTTGGCGGCGGTGGCGATGCCGACCGCCGCCGCGCGCACCCGGTTGGGGAACATCTCGCTGATCAGCACCCACACCACCGGGCCCCACGAGAACGCGAAGAAGAAGACGAACGCATTGGCCGCGATCAGTGCGACGGTCGCGTTGGTGCCCTCGAGGGTCGCGACGGACTCGCCGATGTCGTTGGTGGTCACCACCGCCGAGTGGAAGCAGACGGCGGCGGTCCCGAGCGAGAGTGCCATGCCGACGGAACCGATGAGCAGCAGCGGTTTACGGCCGATCCGGTCGATCACCGCGATCGCGACGAAGGTGCCGACGATGTTGACCATCGCGCTGACCACGCTGATGAACAGCGACCGGTCCTCGCCGAACCCGACGGCCTGCCACAGCGTGCTCGAGTAGTAGAAGATCACGTTGATGCCGACGAACTGCTGCAGCGCGGCGAGGGCCATGCCGATCCAGACCAGCGGTGCGACACCGAGCTTGCGGGAGAACAGTTCTCGCACCGTGGTCTTGGTCCGGTGCTCGCTGAGTGAGTTCCGGATCTCGTCCATCCGATGGGTCACCGCGTCGTGGTCGCCGCCCTCGAGCTCGGAGATGATGGCGCGGGCGTCGTCGTCGTGGCCCCGTGCGACCAGGTACCGGGGCGACTCCGGGATGGTGAACGTCATGATCAGGTAGAGCGCGGCCGGCACTGCCTCGAGCGCCAGCATCCACTGCCAGGCCTCGACGCCCGCGAGCATGCCCCGAGCGCCGCCAGCCGTCGACGAGAGGGCGTAGTTGACCAGCTGGGAGATGGCGATGCCCAGCACGATGGCGAGCTGGTACATCGACCCGAGGCGGCCGCGGATGGCGGCGGGGGAGATCTCCGCGATGTAGGCGGGGGCGATCACCGACGCGAAGCCGACCGCGACGCCGCCGAGGACCCGCCAGGCGGTGAGGTCGTAGACGGTGAACGGGAACGCGGACCCGATCGCCCCGACGATGAACATGACCGAGGCGAGCTGCATCACCCGGATGCGGCCGAGCCGGTCCGCCAGGGTGCCCGCGATCCAGGCGCCGAGCGCGGCGCCGAGCAGGGTCAGCGACACGGTCAGGCCCGTGCCGCCCGCGCCGATGTCGTACTTGTCCCGGATGGCGCCCACCGCGCCGTTGATGACCGCGGTGTCGTAGCCGAAGAGGAAGCCGCCGAGCGCGGCGGCGGCGGAGAACATCACCGCGTGCGCGACGTCGGCCTTCGCCGCGCTCGATCCCGGTCCACCGAAGACTGTGTCGCTGGGTGACATCATCGGCCCCTTGGGCCCCGCGGTCGACGCCCCATTGCGTCGTACAACACCCGGGGACTGGATCGAACGCTACTGCGCTCTCGGTCCCGGTGCCCACATTTCAGTGCCCACTCCTCGTGGGCGCCGCGACGCTCAGCCGGCCCGGCGGGCGGCCTCGGCGAGCTGCGGGACGATCTTGTCCAGCACCCACGGGACGCTCAGGACACTCACGCTGCTCAGGCCGGAGATGACCTGTTCGTCACTCAGCACCACTGCCGAGCCCCGGCCGAAGGCCGAGAGCTGTGCGAGCGCGGGATCGGGTGCCGTACCGCCGGCCACGCCTACGAATCCGACGACCACGTCCGCGTCGATGTCGCGGAGGTTCTCGAGCGAGATCGACTTGAAGAAGTTGCCTGCCGGGTTGTCCTTGGCCAGCGCCTCGACTCCCGGTGCGTTGACGAAGCCCAGTTCGGTCAGCACCTGCACGCGGGGATCGGTGGGGAGGTACACGTTGGCCTCGCCCGCGGCGGTGTCGAGGTTGACCACGGCCAGGGTCTTGCCCGCGAACTCGGGGTGCGCCGCGGCGGTCTCCGACAGTGTCGCGTCGAGCCCGTCGATCAGGCCGCGGGCCTCCGCGGGCTTGCCGACCGCCCGGCCGACGAGGGTGGTCTGGTCCTGCCAGGTGGTCTGCCAGGCGCCGCCGGGGTAGGCGACGGTCGGTGCGAGTGCGCTGAGCTTGTCGTAGTAGGCCTCGTCGAAGCCCTCGTACGGGGCGAGGATCGCGTCGGGTGCGAGGGTGGCGATCGCCTCGATCGACGGTTCGCCTGCCGCCGGGTCCTCGTACAGCGTGGTCTCGGTGGGGTCGAAGTACTTCTCCGTCCACGGCATGATGCCGGCCGGGGTGGCGCCGTAGCTGTACCTCGGCTGGCCGACGGGCGAGAGTCCGAGCGCGTAGAGCACGTCCTGCGCATTCCAACCCATGGTGACGAGCCGCTGCGGGGCGCTGTCGATGGTGGTGGTGCCGAAGGTGTTGTCGATGCTCACGGGGAAGGAGCCGTCGGCGCCGGAGGCGGCACTGTCGGAGTTGCCGGTGTCGGCCGAGCAGCCGACCAGTGTGGTGAGGGCGAGGGCGGCGATACCGAGACGCAGAGGGAGCTTCACAAAGGGCAGCCTAACCTACTGCTGGCGGTGTGAGAAAACAGATCCGCGCCCCGGGCACAGGGCCGGGGGCGCGGATCCGTGGCGAACGCCGCTCGAAGTGTCAGCCGATGTTGGCGGACAGGTCGGGAATCATGCGGTTGACCTGGTCCTCCCAGTTCTTCCAGTTGTGCACGCCCGTGGCGGGGTAGTCGTAGTGGGCGTTGCCCCCTCCGATGGTGGCCATCCGGACCTCGAAGGCGCGGGTGTTGGCCAGCGCCAAGGCCTCCAACGGCATGCCCTGCACGATCTCCATCGCATTGGAGATGTCGCCCGGTCCGGGGACGGCGCTGCCCGAGGAGATCCACAGCCGGGTCTTGTTGGCCTTCAGCTTCGGCGCGAACACGAACGGGTCCATCCGCAGCCACTGCGGCCCCCACGGCGGCGCCATCGCGTCGATGTTGAAGCCGCCGGCGGAGATCATCGCGACCCGCAGGGCCTCACGCATGCCTGGTGCGGAGTTGTTGAGGAAGCCGGAGTACGAGCCGGCGAAGCTGAACTGCTGCGGGTAGTAGGCGGCCAGGGTCAGTGCGGCGCTGCCGCCCATCGACAGGCCGAACACGCCGTTGCGACTGCGGCTGAAGCCGAGCTCCGAGTGCAGCGCGTCCGGTAGCTGGCGGGTGAGGAACGTCTCCCACTTGTAGGTGTTCCGCTTTCCCGCCACCTCCTCCGAGGCGTCGGACGAGCCCAGCGCCGACGATCCGGCGGAACCCGAGGAAGCGGAACCCGACGATGCGGAGCCTTCGCCGCCGAAGTTGCTCGGCGCGTTCCAGTCCGCGTAGAAACTCGACTGGCCGCCGACCGGCATCACGACGTTGATGTTCGCGGCGGTCAGCCCTCTCGCGACATTGGTGTCGATCTCCCAGCCGTTCAGGTCGTCACGCGCCCGCATGCCGTCGAGCGCGTACACCACACGGTTGGTGTTGCCGTCCGCGGCGCGGAAGATCCGCGACTTGATCCCACCCATGTCGGAGTCGACCCAGAAGTCGAACCCGAAGTTCTTGTCGTAGGCGGCCGACGCGGTGCCCACGGGACCTGCTACCGACGCCCCGAGCGGCAGCAGGATCGCCATGGACACCAGCATCGACCGCTTGAGCAACGCGGTGGCTCTCCCGGCTCTCAGACGTCTGACTCGCATTCTGTCAGGCCTTTCGTAGTTGCGGCCAGGGACGGCCGCGGTACACGGACCCGTGCACCATATCGCGGCATCGGCGGCAGAAGCCGCGAAAGACGTAGTGGGGGAGGCAGATGTCCCGGATCGCCCCGTTCGACCGGATCGCGGGGAACCGGCGGTATTCGCAGGTCGCGGGCGTTCGGGCGCCGCGAGATGCGTGGGCGACGGTCGGATGTCACGAAATGGGCGCGGCGTGGGAAACCCCGCGC
>NZ_JBFUJP010000089.1:0-19749 GCF_056401315.1 Rhodococcus sp. P4_F5
CGTCCTGGATGTGGACGAGCTGCGATCCACCGTCGAGCGGGCTCTGCCGGCCTACATGGTGCCGTCGGCGTTCGTGGTGCTCGACGAGTTCCCGCTCAACGCCAGTGGCAAGCTCGACCGGAAGGCGCTGCCGGCGCCGGTGTTCGAGGCGAAGGTGTTCCGGGCGCCGTCGGGCCCGGTCGAGGAGATCGTGGCCGCGGTGTATGCGGATCTGCTCGGGGTGGAGCGGGTCGGTGCGGACGACGACTTCTTCGAGCTGGGCGGCAACTCGCTGATCGCGACGCAGGTGACGGCGCGGCTCGGTGCAGCCCTGGACACGACGGTGCAGGTGCGGACGTTGTTCGAGTCGCCGTCGGTTGCGGCGTTGGCGGTGGCAGTCGAGCAGCACGCCGGGCAGGGTGGGCGCAAGGCGCTGGTCGCGCAGGAGCGTCCGGAGTCGATTCCGTTGTCGCTGGCGCAGCAGCGGATGTGGTTCCTGAGCCGCTTCGACTCCGAGTCCGCGGTGAACAACATCCCGGCGGCGATCCGGCTCTCGGGCGCGCTGGACGTGCCGTCCCTGCAGGCCGCGATCGCCGATGTCGTTGCCCGGCACGAGATCATGCGGACCGTCTACCCCGAGCACGAGGGCGCCGGGGTGCAGGTGATCCTGCCCGCCGGCGAGGTGGTTCCGGACCTGACGCCGGTGGCCGTCGGTGCCGACGAGCTCCTCGCGCGGGTGACCGAGGTCGCGACGGTCGGGTTCGACGTCACCGCGCAGGTGCCGTTGCGCACGACGCTGTTCCAGGTCGGTGAGACCGAGCACGTGCTGGTGCTGGTGATCCATCACATCGCCGCGGACGGGTTCTCGATGGGCCCGCTGACCCGCGACGTGATGATCGCCTACGCGGCCCGTTCGGCCGGCGAGGCGCCGGGTTGGGCGCCGCTGGCGGTGCAGTACGCGGACTACAGCCTCTGGCAGCGGGAGGTGCTCGGCTCGGAGGACGATCCGGAGTCGCTGATCGCCGGCCAGCTCGGCTACTGGACGTCGGAACTGGACGGCATCCCCGCGCAGCTGGACCTGCCGAGCGACCGGCCCCGGCCGGCGGTGGCGTCCAACGTGGGCGGCACGGTCGAGTTCGCGGTGGACGCGGATCTGCATGCGGCGCTGTCGGACACGGCACGCGGCAACAACTCGTCGCTGTTCATGGTCGTGCACGCCGCGCTGGCGGTGCTGCTGGCCCGGCTTTCGGGAAGCGGCGACATCGCGATCGGCACCCCGATCGCCGGCCGCGGCGACGCGGCGCTCGACGACCTGGTCGGCATGTTCGTCAACACCCTCGTGCTGCGCACCGAGGTCGACCCCGCGGCGCCGTTCACCGAACTGCTCGGCGCGGTCCGGGAGACCGACCTCGGGGCGTTCGGGCACGCGGACGTACCGTTCGAACGGCTCGTCGAGGTACTCAACCCGGCCCGTTCGCAGGGGCGCCACCCGTTGTTCCAGGTGGCCCTGTTCTTCCAGAACCACACCCAGCCCACCCTCGAGTTGGGCGGACTTTCGGTGTCCGGCGTCGATTTCGACGCCGCGATCGCCAAGTTCGACCTGCAGGTCACCCTGACCGAGAGCGTCGACGAGTCCGGCGCACCCGCCGGTATGGCAGTGGAACTGACCTACGCCCGGGACCTGTTCGACGAGGCCACCGTGCGGGCCTTCGGTGAGCGGTTCACCCGGGTGCTGCGGGCGGTCTCGGCCGATCCGGCGCTGGCGGTGGGTGATGTCGAGCTGCTCGGCGACGACGAGCGGGCGCTGATGCTGGCCGGGTGGAACGACTCGGACCACGTGGTCGAGCCGGGGGATCTGCTGCTCGACGCGTTCGACGTGCAGGTCGCGGCGACGCCGGACGCGACGGCTCTGGTGTACGAGGGCGAGGAGCTGACGTACGCGCAGTTCGACGCCCGGGTCAACCGGTTGGCGAGGTTGCTGATCGCGGAGGGTGTGGGTCCCGAGTCGTTGGTGGCGTTGGCGATTCGCCGTTCGCTGGACCTGGTTGTCGGTATCTATGCGGTGGTCAAGGCGGGTGGCGCGTACGTGCCGGTGGACCCGGACCACCCGGCGGAGCGGATCGGTCACATCCTCGACACCGCCGATCCGGCGTGTGTGCTGACCGTCGCTCGGGACGGCATCGAGGTTCCGGGGGAGCGGTCTGTCCTGCGGATCGACACGCTCGACACGTCGGGGTTCTCGGCGGCGCCGGTCACCGACGCCGACCGGCTCGCGCGGCTGTCGCCGGATCATCCGGCGTACGTCATCTTCACGTCGGGTTCGACGGGCAAGCCGAAGGGTGTCGCGGTCAGCCACCGGGCGATCGCCAACCAGATCGCGTGGATGCTGGCGCAGTACCCGCTGGGCGGGTCGGATGTGTACCTGCAGAAGACGGCGACGACGTTCGACGTGTCGCTGTGGGGCTTCTTCATGCCGCTGCGCGCGGGTGCGCAGCTGGTGGTGGCGACGCCGGACGGGCATCGCGACCCGGCGTACGTCGCGGAGACCATCCGGGCGCGGGGTGTGACGGTCACGGACTTCGTGCCGTCGATGCTGACGGTGTTCGCGGGCGCCGTTGCCCGTGAGGATCTTTCGTCTCTGCGGTACGTGTTCGTGATCGGTGAGGCGTTGCCGGCGGAGACGGTGCGTGACTTCGCGCTGGTCTCCGATGCCGGGGTGCACAACCTCTACGGCCCGACGGAGGCGGCGGTGTCGATCACGTACGCCGACGTCACCGACACCGCGGTCGGCGGGGCGGTCTCGATCGGTCGTCCGGAGTGGAACTCGCAGGTGTTCGTGCTCGACGGCCGGCTTCGGCCGGTGCCGGTCGGCGTGCCGGGCGAGCTGTACCTGGGCGGTGTGCAGTTGGCGCGGGGTTACTACGGGCGGGTGGACCTGACGTCGGACCGGTTCGTAGCGAACCCGTTCGGCGGCAACGGTTCCCGGATGTACCGGACCGGTGACCTGGTGACGTGGCGGGCCGGCGGCGAGATCGACTACATCGGTCGCACGGACTTCCAGGTGAAGTTCCGTGGTCAGCGGATCGAGCTCGGTGAGATCGAGACGGCGTTGTTGGCGCACGAGTCGGTGCTGCAGTCGGCGGTGCTGGTGGTGGCGACGGCGACGGGTGATCACCTGGTGGCGTATGTGGTACCCGTGCAGGGCGCCTCGGTCGAGGTTGACGGGCTCAAGGAGTTCGCGGCCCGGTCGTTGCCGTCGTACATGGTGCCGTCGGCGTTGGTGGTGCTCGAGGCGTTCCCGTTGAACTCGTCCGGGAAGCTGGATCGGAAGGCGTTGCCGGCGCCGGTGTTCGAGGTGCGGGAGTTCCGGGCGCCGACGAATCCGGTGCAGGAGATCGTCGCGGGTGTCTTCGCCGGTGTCCTCGGCGTGGGCCGGGTCGGTCTGGACGACGACTTCTTCGAGCTCGGCGGCAACTCGTTGGTTGCCGCGCAGGTGATCTCGCAGGTGGGCGCCGCACTGGACACCCGGGTGCCGGTGCGGGTGCTCTTCGAGGCCTCGACGGTCGAAGCGCTCGCCGCCCGTGTCGCCGAACTTGCCGGCTCCGGCGGCCGCGCCGCACTGGTCGCCCAGCAGCGGCCGGAGCGGGTGCCGCTGTCGATGGCGCAGCAGCGGATGTGGTTCCTCAACCGCTTCGACACCGCCTCCTCCGCGTACAACATCCCGATGGCGATCCGGTTGACCGGCGACCTCGACGTGGCCGCGATGGCGGCCGCCCTGGGCGACGTGTTCGCCCGGCACGAGTCGCTGCGCACCCGCTACCCGGAGACAGAGGACGGCCCGGTCCAGGTGATCGAGCCCGTCGCGTCCGTGGTCGACCTGACCCCGGTGCAGGTGAGCGCGGACGAGCTGCCGCAGCGGCTGTTCGAGCTGGCCACCACGGCATTCGACGTCACCGCCGAGGTCCCGGTGCGGGTCGTGCTGTTCGCGGTCGACGGCGGAGACTCCGAGTACGTGCTCGGATCCGTGGTGCACCACATCGCCGCAGACGGTGCGTCGATGGCCCCGTTCGGGCGGGACATCATGACCGCCTACGCGGCGCGGACGCAGGGCCAGACCCCCGTCTGGACCGAACTGCCGGTGCAGTACGCCGACTACGCGATCTGGCAGCGCGAGGTGCTCGGCTCCGAGGACGACGCCACGTCGGTCGCGGGTCAGCAGCTCGACTTCTGGCGCACCACGCTGGCCGGGCTGCCCGACCAGCTGGACCTGCCCGGTGACCGCCCGCGGACGGCGACCCGCTCCCAGCAGGGCGGGCGGGTCGCGTTCGAGATCGGCGCCGACCTGCATCGCGGGCTGGGCACGCTGGCCCGCGAGCAGGGGGCGACCCTGTTCATGGCCGCGCACACCGCGCTGACGGTGCTGCTGGCCCGGCTGTCCGGCACCGACGACATCGCGGTCGGTACGCCGATCGCGGGCCGCGGCGAGGCCGCGATGGACGACCTGATCGGAATGTTCGTCAACACGCTGGTCTTCCGCACCCATGTCGACGGATCCAAGTCGTTCGCGGATCTCCTTGCGGCGGTGCGCGAGTCGGACCTGGCGGCCTTCGGGCACGCCGACGTCCCCTTCGAGCGACTCGTCGAGGTGCTCAACCCGACCCGTTCGACGGCCCGGCACCCGCTGTTCCAGGTGGGTTTCTCGTTCCAGAACCTGGCCCAGAGCAGCGTGGAGCTGCCCGGACTCACGGTGGCCCCGTTCGAGATCGACACCCAGATCACGCAGTTCGACCTGCAGCTGTTCCTCACCGAACGTTTCGACGCCGACGGAACTCCCGCCGGATTCGACGCGATGTTCCACTACGCCACGGACCTGTTCGACCAGTCCACGGTGGAGCGCTTCGCGGAGCGGTTCGTGCGGATCATCGCGGCCGCGGTCGCGAACCCGGCCGAGACGGTCGGCGACCTCGACTTCCTCGACCCGGCCGAGCGTCAGCTCGTGCTGTCGGGCTGGAACGACACGGCGGCCGAGGTCGCGGACGTCACCCTCTCGGACCTGGTCAACGCGCAGGTGGCCGCCGTCCCGGACGCCCCGGCACTGTGGTTCGAGGGCACCGAGCTGAGCTACCGCGAGTTCGACGCCCGGGTCAATCGCCTGGCCCGCCGGCTGATCGCGGAGGGCGTCGGACCTGAGTCGTTGGTCGCGTTGGCGATGCGTCGCTCGATCGACCTGGTCGTCGGCATGTACGCGGTGACCCAGGCCGGCGGCGCGTACGTGCCGGTGGATCCGGATCACCCGGCCGAGCGGATCGGCCACATCCTCGAGACCGCGGCGGTGGCGTGCGTACTGTCCACCGCGCGAGACGGATTCGAGGGAGCAGGGGACAGCTCTGTCCTCCTGCTGGACGAGACGGATCTGTCGGGTTACTCCGAGGCGCCGGTGACGGACGCCGAGCGGACCCGGCCGCTGCGTTCCGAGCACCCGGCGTACGTGATCTTCACGTCCGGTTCGACCGGTCGGCCCAAGGGCGTGGCGGTGAGCCACTCGGCCATCGTCAACCAGCTGCTCTGGATGACCGAGAGGTTCGCACTCGACGGCTCGGACTCGGTGCTGCTCAAGACCGCCGCGACCTTCGACCTGTCGGTGTGGGAGTTCTGGTCGGCCCTGGTCTCCGGCGGCCGAATGGTGATCGCCAAGCCCGGCGGCCACCAGGACCCGGACTACCTGCTCGACCTGCTCCGCAGTCAGGCCGTGACCACGCTGCACGCGGTGCCGTCGACGGTGTCGATGCTGATGGTCGCGGCAGCCGGTGGCGCGCTGTCGGATTCGCTGCGTCGGGTGCTCGCGATCGGTGAGGCGCTGCCCGCCGCCACCGCGCAGGCCTTCCGCGGCGCCAACGCAGCAGCGATGTTCAACCTGTACGGCCCGACCGAGGCCGCGGTGTCGGTGACGGTGCACGAGGTGCTCGACGGCGACACCGGTTCGGTGCCGATCGGTGTGCCGGAGTGGAACACCCGGGTCTACGTCCTCGACACCCGCCTGAACCCGGTGCCGGCCGGCGTCGGCGGCGAGCTCTACCTGGCCGGCGCCCAGTTGGCCCGCGGCTACCACGCCCGCCCGGACCTGACCGCGGACCGGTTCGTCGCCGATCCGTTCGGCGCCACGGGTGAGCGCATGTACCGCACCGGTGACCTGGTCACCTGGCTGCCGACCGGTGAGCTCGAGTACCTCGAGCGCAGCGACTTCCAGGTCAAGGTGCGTGGCTTCCGGATCGAGCTCGGCGAGATCGAGTCGGCGCTGATGCGCGACGAGTCCGTCGCGGCGGCGGTTGTCACCGCCAAGTCCGACGAGCGCACCGGCGACCGGCTGGTCGCCTACCTGGTGCCCGCGGCCGGCGCGGACCTCGACGTGGCGCGGCTGAAGGCCGACGCGGCGGAGGCGCTGCCGAGCTACATGGTGCCCGCGGCCTTCGTGGTCCTCGAGGCGCTGCCGCTGAACATCAACGGCAAGCTCGACCGGAAGGCGCTGCCGGATCCCGAGTTCGAGGCGGCCGAGTTCCGGGCGCCGACCACGGACGTCGAGCGACTGGTGGCCCAGGTCTTCGGCGACGTCCTCGGCGTCGAGACAGTCGGCCTCGACGACGACTTCTTCGCGCTCGGCGGCAACTCCCTGGTCGCCACCCAGGTCGCGGCCCGCCTGGGTGCGGCGCGCGAGACCCAGATTCCGGTGGCCTGGCTGTTCGAGGCGCCGACCGTCGGCGAACTGGCCGTGCGGGTGCAGGCGCATGTCGGCGGTGGGGACCGGATCGCCCTGGTCGCGGGTGAGCGTCCGGAGCAGGTTCCGCTCTCGCTTGCGCAGCAGCGGATGTGGGTGCTCAACAGGATGGCGCCCGAGTCGGCGGCATACAACATCCCCGGCGGCATCCGGCTGTCCGGCCGACTCGACGTCGCGGCGCTCGAGGCCGCGGTGCTCGACGTGCTGGCCCGCCACGAGGTGCTGCGGACGGTGTACCCGGCCGCGTCCGACGGCCCGGTTCAGCGGGTCGTGCCGGTGTCGGAGACGACCCTCGACCTGACCCCGGTCCGGGTCGACGAGCGGGTGCTGGCGGCGCGGGTCACCGAGGCGGTTGGCACCGGCTTCGACGTCACCACGACCGTGCCGGTGCGGGTGCAGCTGTTCGAGCTGAGCGAGACCGAGCACGTGCTCGTCGTGGTCGTGCACCACATCAGCGCCGACGGGTTCTCGATGGGGCCGCTGGCCCGGGACATCGTGGTGGCCTACACCGCACGTGCCGCCGGCGCGGCGCCGACCTGGGCGCCGCTGGCGGTCCAGTACGCGGACTACAGCCTGTGGCAGCGCGAGGTGCTCGGGTCCGAGGACGACGCGTCGAGCCTGCTCTCCCGTCAGCTCACGCACTGGCAGGACGTGTTGGCGGGGATGCCCGACAAGCTCGACCTGCCTGCGGATCGTTCCCGGCCCGCAGTGCAGACGTTCGGCGGCGCGCGGTTCGAGTTCGACGTTCCGGCGGGCACCTACGGTGCGCTGGTCGAGTTCGCGCAGGCACGCGGCGTCACGCTGTTCATGGTGATGCACGCGGCGCTGACCGTGCTGCTTTCGCGGCTGAGCGGGACCACCGACATCGCGGTCGGCACGCCGATCGCCGGCCGTGGCGAGCAGGAGCTCGACGACATGATCGGCATGTTCGTCAACACCCTCGTGCTGCGGACGGAGGTCGACGGGGCGGCCTCGTTCGAGGCATTGCTGGCGCAGGTGCGCGAGCGCGACCTCGCCGCCTTCGGGCACGCCGACGTGCCGTTCGAGCGGCTCGTGCAGGCACTGAATCCGGACCGCTCCACGGCGCGTCACCCGTTGTTCCAGGTTGCGCTGGCGTTCCAGAGCACTGCCGCGGCCTCGATCGAACTCCCCGGGCTGACGGTCTCCACGGAGGACGCGAACCTCGACAGCTCCAAGTTCGACCTGCAGCTGACGCTGCAGCCGGCAGGTGCGGCCGACGGTCCGATGCGTGCCGAGTTCACCTATGCAACAGATCTTTTCGACGAACCGACGGTGTCTGTGTTCGCACAGCGCTTCGTCCGGATTCTTGATGTGATCCTGGTCGAGCCCGCCACCTCGGTCGGCGACATCGAGATCATGTCGGCGGTCGAGCGGTCGGATCTCGCCGTTCGTCAGGCTGCGGCCGCGGACCCGATCGTGCCGCTGCCCGAGCTCCTCGCGGAGGCCTCGGCGTCGAACCCCGACGGCATCGCCGTCCGGTTCGACGGTCGGCAGCTGACGTATCGGCAGATCGACGAGTGGTCGTCGCGGCTGGCTCGGATGATGATCGGTTCGGGCGTGGGTCCGGGTGCGTTTGTCGCCCTCGGTATTCCGAGGTCRATCGAGTCGGTGCTCGCGGTGTGGGCCGTCGCCAAGACGGGTGCGGCATTCGTTCCCGTCGACCCGAACTACCCGGCGGACCGGATTGCGCACATGGTGTCCGATTCGGGTGCTCGTTTCGGCCTGACCATCGCCGGTTCGGTGGAGGCACTGCCCGCATCGGTGCAGTGGCTCGTCATCGACTCGCCCGAGCTCGAGCTGCACTGCGCGTCGATGTCGTCTGCCCCCGTCGACGAGGCCGAGCTGGTCGGCACGTTGCGGCCGGAGAACACGGCATACGTGATCTACACGTCCGGGTCGACGGGCACGCCCAAGGGTGTCTCGGTGAGCCACGGCGGGCTGTCGAACCTGTCGGCCGAGCAGCGGGACCGGTTCCGGATCACCCCCGAGTCGAAGACACTGCACTTTGCCTCACCGAGCTTCGACGCGTCGATGCTCGAGCTGCTGCTGGCGATCGGGGCCGGGGCAACCATGGTGATCGTTCCGCCGTCGGTGTACGGCGGCGACGAATTGACCCGGTTGCTGCGCGAGGAGCGGGTGAGTCACGCCTTCATCACCCCGGCGGCGCTGGCATCGCTCGATCCCGACCAGCTACCGGACCTGGAGTCGGTCATGGTCGGTGGCGAGGCATACACGTCTGACCTGATGTCGCGGTGGGCGAGGGGCCGCCGGTTCTTCAACGTGTACGGCCCGACCGAGACGACGATCATCGTCACCAGCAGCGATCCGCTGGTGCCGGGTGGGACGATGCCGATCGGTGTGCCCCTGCGCGGGGTTGCCGCGCGGGTGCTCGACGTGCGTCTGCGCCCGGTTCCGGTGGGGGTCGCGGGTGAGCTGTACCTGGCGGGTCCCGGTGTGGCGCTGGGCTACCACCACCGTGCGGGGCTGACCGCGGACCGGTTTGTCGCCGCGACATCTGGCACCGCGGGCGAGCGGATGTACCGGACCGGAGACGTCGTGCGGTGGGTCCCCGGCGCAGACGGGCTGGTGATCGAGTACGTCGGCCGCAGCGACTTCCAGGTGAAGGTGCGCGGTTTCCGCATCGAACTCGGGGAGATCGATTCGGCTCTGTTGGCGCACGAGGACGTGGAGTTCGCCGCGACGATGGGGCACACCAGCTCTGCGGGTGCCACCTCGCTGGTGTCGTACGTGTTGCCGGCCGCCGGAAGCACCGTCGACCCGGCGCAGCTGACGGAGTTCGTGGCGCGGTCGCTGACCGCGTACATGGTGCCCGCATCGATCATGGTGCTCGACGAGATCCCGCTCACGCCGGTGGGCAAACTGGATCGAAAGGCGTTGCCGGAGCCGGTGTTCGCCGCTCGGGAGTTCCGGGCGCCGACCACTCCGGCCGAGGAGGTCGTCGCGGGCGTGTTCGCCGACGTGCTCGGGCTCGAGCGGATCGGCCTGGACGACGACTTCTTCGCCCTGGGCGGCAACTCGCTGATCGCCACCCAGGTGACCGCACGTCTCGGTGCCGCGCTCGACACCACCGTGCCGGTGATCGCGCTGTTCGAGGCCTCGACGGTGCGGGATCTGGCGGCGGCACTGGAACAGCGGGTCGGCCTCGGTGGCCGGGCCGCGCTGGAGGCGCAGCCGCGCCCGGACGTCCTGCCGCTCTCACTTGCGCAGCAACGGATGTGGTTCCTCAACCGGATGGATCCGGATTCTGCGGCGTACAACATTCCTGTCGCGATCAGGCTCACCGGCGACCTCGACACGGTGGCCCTGCAGGCCGCGGTCGTGGACGTGCTCGAGCGTCACGAGTCGCTGCGCACCGTGTTCCCCGAGGTCGACGGGGTCCCGCAGCAGGTGATCGTGCCGACCGCGCAGGTGGTTCCGGACCTGACCCCGGTGGTCGTCACCGAGGACGAGATCCACGACCGGGTGTTCGCGATGATGTCGGCGCCGTTCGACGTCGCCGGCGAGGTGCCGCTGCGTGCCGCGCTGTACGCGACGAGCCAACGGGACTACGTGCTCGTCCTCTCCGTTCATCACATCAGCGCCGACGGCTGGTCGATCGCGCCGCTGACGCGCGACGTGATGGTGGCCTACGCGGCGCGCAACGCCGGGCAGGAGGGCCCGGGTTGGGCCCCGCTCCCGGTGCAGTACGCGGACTTCGCGATCTGGCAGCGTGGACTGCTCGGGTCCGAGGACGACGCGGACTCGCTGATCACCACCCAGCTGGACTACTGGCGCGGTGCCCTGGCGAACCTGCCGGACCTGTTGGAACTGCCCACCGACCGTCCCCGACCGGCCGTCGGGAGCAGCCGTGGGGCGAAGCTGTCCTTCGAGATCGGAACAGAACTGCACGCCGGCATGGGCCGGATCGCCCGCGAGCACGGCGTGACGCAGTTCATGGTCGTGCACGCAGCCTTCGCGGTGCTGCTCGCGCGCCTGTCCGGCAGCGCTGACATCGCGGTCGGCACACCCATCGCGGGCCGAGGGGAGGCCGGACTCGACGACATGGTCGGCATGTTCGTCAACACCCTGGTGCTGCGCACCGAGGTGGACCCCGCGGACACCTTTGTCGAGCTGTTCCGTCGAGTCCGCGACCGCGACGTGGCCGCGTTCGGTCATGCCGACGTGCCGTTCGAGCGGCTGGTCGAGGCGCTCGCCCCGATCCGGTCGCAGTCGCACTCGCCGCTGTTCCAGGCGTCTCTGACGCTGCAGAACCTCGAGCGCAGTGACCTGGAGTTGCCGGGCCTGACCGTCGGCCTGCTCGAATCCGATGTCGCGGTCACCCAGTTCGACTTGGACCTCATCCTCGCCGAGGCGTTCACGGCAACCGGCGAACCGAACGGATTCGAGGCGTGCTTCACGTACGCGTCCGACCTCTTCGACGAGTCCACCGTTGCCGGGTTCGCCGCGCGCTTCGTGCGGATACTCGAGGCGTCCGTGACGAACCCGGCCGTTGCGGTCGGTGACGTCGAGATCCTGGCGGCCGACGAGCGCGAACGGGTGCTGCGGGAGTGGAACGAGACCGCGGTCGATCTCGCGCCGATGACATTGATCGACCCGTTCGACGGACAGGTGACGCGCACCCCCGACGCGATCGCCGTGGTGTTCGAGGGACAGAGCCTGACCTACCGCGAGTTCGACGAGCGTGCGAACCGACTGGCCCGCAAGCTGATCGCCGACGGGGTCGGACCCGAGACGCTGGTCGGCCTGGCGATGAGTCGCTCGCTGGAGTTGATGGTCGGCATGTACGCCATCGTCAAGGCCGGTGGCGCGTACGTGCCGATCGATCCGGAGCATCCGGCCGAGCGCACCGGGTACGTGCTCGAGTCGGCGGCACCGGTGTGCACCGTGACCACCAGCCGGGACCAGGGCTGCCTGCCCGCCGGCTGCACGAAGATCGTGGTGGACGAGGTGGACCTGAGCGGGTACTCGGCCACCCGTGTCACGGACGGTGACCGGCGATCGCCGCTGCGCCCGCAGAACGCCGCGTACGTGATCTACACGTCGGGTTCGACCGGCCGACCGAAGGGCGTGGCAATCAGCCACGAGTCGATCGTGAACTACCTGGCCTGGCTCACCGACCGGTACGAGATGACCGTGACGGACCGGGTGGTGCAGAAGGCGCCGACCACGTTCGACGTGTCGGTGTGGGAGTGCTTTGCCGCGCTGCAGGTCGGCGGTCGGGTGGTGCTCGCCGTGCCCGGCGGCCACCGTGATCCCGACTACCTGGCGGCGTTGATCGACGAGCAGTCGATCACGATCGCCGAGTTCGTCCCGTCGATGCTCAGCATGTTCCTCGCGGCGGGCAAGGCCGACGGACTGGACTCGTTGCGGGTCGTGTTCGCCGGTGGCGAGGCGCTCGCGCCGAACGTGCTGCGGGACTTCGTCGCGGCGACCGGGACGACCATCGACAATGCCTACGGTCCGACCGAGACCGCAGTCGGCATCCTCTACGAGCCGGCGGTCGAGCGGTACGCCGGCGAGGGCACCACCGTCCCGATCGGCGGGCCCAGCTGGAACGCGGCCGCGATGGTGCTCGACACCCGCCTGCATCCAGTTCCCGTCGGCTCCGCGGGTGAGTTGTACCTGTCGGGTGTCCAGTTGGCCCGCGGATACGTCGGTCGTGTGGACCTGACCGCGGAACGGTTCGTCGCCGACCCGTTCGGTCAGCCGGGTGACCGGATGTACCGCACCGGCGATCTGGTGCGTTGGAATCGTGACGGACGGTTGGAGTTCCTGGGCCGCACCGATTTCCAGGTGAAGCTGCGTGGCCTGCGGATCGAGCTCGGCGAGATCGAGGCGGTGCTGACGCGGGCGGACTCCGTCGCGCAGGCCATCGTGACCATGGTGCGCAGCGCGCGCGCCGGTGAGCACCTCGTCGGCTACGTGACCCCGCGGCCCGACACGGCTCCGACCGAGGCGGACCTGCGCGCCGCGGTGGCCGCCGACCTGCCGGCCTACATGGTGCCGACGCGGATCGTGGTGCTCGACGAGCTCCCGCTCAGCTCTGCGGGCAAGGTGGACCGCAAGGCGCTGCCGGAGCCGGACTTCGCAGTGGCGACCACCGAGTTCCGGGAGCCGGCAACCGAGGCGGAGGCCGTCGTGGCCGCAGTGTTCGCCGAGCTGCTCGGTGCTCCCCGGATCGGCGCCGACGACGACTTCTTCGCGCTCGGCGGCAACTCGCTCCTCGCGATGCGGCTGGTGTCTCGGATCAACGCGGCGCTCGGCTGCAACCTCGGCGTGCGTGCGGTCTTCGAGGCGTCGACGGTGACCGGGCTGGCGGCACAGGTCGAAACGGCCGCGACGGCGCCCGGCGCACCGGCGCTGGTGGCCGGACCGCGACCGGACCGGATTCCGTTGTCGTTGGCACAGAACCGGATGTGGTTCCTCAACCAGTTCGATCCGGACTCGTCCGCGTACACCATCCCGTTGGCGATCAGCCTGCGCGGGCGCCTCGACGCCGAGGCGTTGGGACTCGCGGTCCGCGACGTGTTCGAACGCCACGAGTCGCTGCGGACCGTGTTCCCCGACGACGGACAGGGGCCGGTCCAGGTGATCCTGCCCGCCGATCGGGTCGAGCTCGACCTGACGCCGGTGGACATCGACCCGCAGGATCTGCCGGCCACGGTGGTCGAGATCCTCGGTGCCGGTTTCGACGTGACGGCGGCGGTCCCCGTGCGCGGCTCGCTGCTGCACACCGGTCCCGACGAGCACGTGCTGGTGATGGCGATCCACCACATCAGCGCGGACGGCGTCTCGACGGCGCCGATGGCCCGCGACCTCATGTTGGCCTACGTGGCACGCACCGCCGGAGCGGCTCCGGCATGGGCGCCCCTGCCGGTGCAGTACGCGGACTTCACGCTGTGGCAGCACCAGCTACTCGGCTCCGAGAGTGACCCGGAGTCGTTGGCCGCCCAGCAGATCGGGTTCTGGAAGGACGCTCTCGCGGGGCTTCCGGACGTGCTCGAGTTGCCGACGGACCGGCCCCGACCGGCGGTGGCGTCCGGTCGTGGCTCCCGGCTGCCCTTCGAGATCGACCCGGACGTGGCCGCCGGCATCGAGGCACTCGCCCGCGAGTACGGCGTCACCACCTTCATGGTCGTGCACGCCGCGTACTCGGTGCTGCTCGCGCGCCTGTCCGGCACTGCCGACATCGCGGTCGGTACGCCGATCGCCGGCCGCAGTGAGGCCGCGCTGGACGACCTCGTCGGGATGTTCGTCAACACCCTGGTGTTGCGAACCGAGGTCGACCCGGCCGGATCCTTCGGCGAACTGCTCCAGAAGGTCCGAGTGGCCGACCTGGCCGCGTTCGGGCATGCCGAGGTTCCGTTCGAGCGACTGGTCGAGGCACTCAACCCGGCTCGCTCGCAGTCACATTCGCCGTTGTTCCAGGCGTCCATGACGTTGGAGCTCGACGAGGACTCCACCCTCGAACTGCCGGGGCTGACCATCAGTGGTGTCGACTACGAGGCCGACACCACCCAGTTCGACCTGACGCTGATCGTCACCGAGGGGGTCGAGGTCGGTGGCCGACCCGGTGGGATGGCTGCCGCCCTGCGGTACGCCACCGACCTGTTCGACCGGGCGACAGTCGAGTCGTTCGCGGACCGGTTCGTGCGGATCCTGCGCGAGGTGGTCGCTGCTCCCGACGTGCTGGTCGGCGACATCGAGCTGCTCGGCGACGCCGAGCGCGAGCGGGTGCTGTTCGACTGGAACGCGACGGACGAACTGATCTCCCCGCAGACCCTCGTGGACCTGTTCGAGGCGCAGGTCGCGGCGACGCCGACAGCGGCGGCGCTCACCTTCGACGGCGAGTCGCTGACCTACGCCGAGTTCTCGGCGCGAGCGAATCGGCTGGCCCGGCACCTGATCTCGATCGGTGTCGGTCCGGAGTCGCTGGTGGCGCTGGCCGCGCGCCGGTCGTTCGACCTGCTCGTGGGCATCTACGCGGTGCTCGAGGCCGGTGGCGCCTACGTGCCGATCGATCCGGATCAGCCGGCCGACCGGATCGGCCACATTCTCGACTCCGCGGACCCGGTGTGCATCCTGTCCACGACGCGGGACGGATTCGAGGCGCCGGGGGACAGGTCTGTCCTGAACATCGACGCGCTCGAGCTGTACGGCTTCAGTGCCCGCCCGGTTGTCGACGCCGATCGCATCGCGTCGCTGGCCCCCTCGAACACCGCCTACGTCATCTTCACCTCGGGATCGACCGGCCGTCCGAAGGGCGTCGCCGTCAGCCACGGGGCAATCGTCAACCGCCTGCTGTGGATGCAGTCCGAGTACCGGCTCGGCGGCACGGACGCGGTGCTGCAGAAGACTCCGGTCACGTTCGACGTGTCGGTGTGGGAGCTGTTCTGGCCGCTGCAGGTCGGCGCGCGCCTGGTGATCGCGGTGCCGGACGGCCATCGGGATCCGGCGTACCTCGCACGAGTGATTGCCGCGGAGTCGGTGACCACCGCCCACTTCGTGCCGTCGATGCTGGCGCTGTACGTGGCGGAACCTGCCGTCGCGTCGGCGTCCTCGCTGGTTCGCGTGTTCGCCTCAGGTGAGGCGCTGCCGGCCCAGACCGCAGACCGGCTGCGCGAGGTGGCGCCACAGGCGCGGCTGCACAACCTCTACGGCCCGACCGAGGCCGCGGTCGACGTGACCTTCCACGAGGTCACCGAGGCGGACCGGGTGGGCGTGCCGATCGGCGCACCGGTGTGGAACACCCAGGTGTTCGTGCTGGACGCGCGGCTGCGGCCCGTTCCGATCGGGGTGGCCGGCGAGCTGTACCTGGCRGGGGACCAGTTGGCCCGCGGGTACGTCGGCCGGCCCGACCTGACCGCGGACCGTTTCGTGGCCAGCCCCTTTGTGGGCGGGGCCCGGATGTACCGCACCGGCGACCTGGTGAAGTGGATCGGCAACGGTGAGRTCGACTACCTCGGCCGCACCGACTTCCAGGTGAAGCTGCGCGGTCTGCGGATCGAGCTCGGGGAGATCGAGACGGCTCTGGTGGGCCTCGATTCCGTCGCACAGTCGGTCGTCACGCTGCACCACGACGACCGTTCCGGTGAGGCGCTGGTCGGCTACCTGGTGCCCACCGCCGGCGCCTCGGTGGACCTGGCCGACGTCAAGGCCGCGTTGCGCGAGAGCCTGCCGGCCTACATGGTGCCGACGGCCTTCGTGGTGCTCGAGGCCTTCCCGCTGAACGCCTCCGGCAAGCTGGACCGCAAGGCGCTGCCGTCGCCGGTCTTCGAGGCGAAGCAGTTCCGGGCGCCGTCGACCCCGGTCGAGGAGATCGTGGCCGGCGTGTTTGCGGAGCTGCTCGGTATCGCCCGGGTGGGCGTCGACGACGACTTCTTCGAGCTCGGCGGCAACTCGCTGATCGCGACCCAGGTGGCCGCGAGGCTGGGCGCGGCCTTCGACGCCGCGGTGCCGGTGCGGACCGTGTTCGATGCATCCACCGTCGAGGCGCTCGCCGCGGCGACGGGTGCGCTGGCCGGCAGCGGCGGCCGGATCGCGCTCACCGCGCAGCGGCGACCGGAGCGGATCCCGATGTCCCTGGCGCAGTCTCGGATGTGGTTCCTGAGCCGGTTCGACAGCGAGAGCGCCGTCAACAACATCCCGGTCGCGGTCCGGCTGGCGGGCGAGCTCGACGTGGCCGCGCTGCGGGCCGCGGTCGGAGACGTGCTGGCCAGGCACGAGATCCTGCGGACGGTCTACCCCGAGCACGAGGGGGCCGGCTTCCAGGTCGTCCTGCCGGCCGACCGGGTCAGCGTGGACCTGACGCCGGTCGCGGTCGCGTCTGACGAGCTGCTCGCCCGCGCCACGGAATTCGTCGCCGGTGGGTTCGACGTCACCGTCGACGTGCCGCTGCGCGCCCTGCTGATGAGCATCGACGGCGGCGAGTCGGCCCCGGGGACCGACCACGTCCTGGTGTTCGTCGTGCATCACATTGCCTCCGACGGATTCTCGATGGGGCCGTTGGTGCGGGACGTGATGATTGCCTACTCGGCACGGAAGTCGGGGGAGTCGCCGTCCTGGGCACCGCTGGCCGTCCAGTACGCGGACTACAGCCTGTGGCAGCGCGAGGTGCTCGGGTCGGAGCAGGACACCGACTCGCTGATCGCACGTCAGCTCGGGTACTGGACCGGGACGCTGGCGGGTCTGCCCGCGCAGTTGGATCTCCCGTCCGATCGCCCGCGTCCCGCCGTCGCCTCCAACCGCGGCGCGTCGGTCGGGTTGGACCTCGACGCCGGCCTGCACGCCGCGCTCGGCACGGTTGCGCGTGCCCACGGCGCCACCCCGTTCATGGTGGTGCACGCAGCGTTGGCGGTGCTGTTGGCACGGCTGTCGGGTACCACGGACATCGCGATCGGTACGCCGGTCGCGGGTCGCGGTGACGCCGCGCTCGACGACCTGGTCGGCATGTTCGTCAACACCCTGGTGTTGCGGACCGAGGTCGATTCGGCCGAGTCCTTCGCGGACCTGCTGGGCCGGGTCCGTTCGGTCGACCTCGGGGCATTCGGGCACGCGGAGCTGCCGTTCGAGCGGCTGGTCGAGGTGCTCAACCCGGTCCGTTCGCAGGGTCGGCACCCGTTGGTGCAGGTCGCCTTGTTCTTCCAGAACCTCGCGCAGTCGAGCCTCGAGCTCGACGGACTCGACGTCTCCGCGGTGGAGTTCGACGAGGACATTGCCAAGTTCGACCTGCAGGTCACCATGTCGGAGTCCCATGGGGAGGACGGGACGCCCACCGGGATGCGGGTGGACCTGAACTATGCGACCGACCTGATCGACGAGCAGTCGATCCGTAGGTTCGGCGACCGGTTCCTGCGGATCCTCGCAGCCTTCGTCGCGGATCCCACCGCGGTCGTCGGGGACGTGGAGCTGCTCGAGGTCACGGAGCGAACGGTGCTGCTGGAGGGCTGGAACGACTCGGCCCACGAGCTGCCGTCCGGTCAGCTGCTCCTGGACGGGTTCCGCCGCCAGGCCGAGGCCACCCCGGACAACATCGCGGTGGTGTACGAGGGCGAGTCGCTCACCTACGCCGAGTTCGGAGCGCGGGTGAACCGGCTGGCACGCCTCCTCGTCGACGAGGGCGTTGGTCCGGAGTCGTTGGTGGCGTTGGCTGTTCGACGTTCGTTGGATCTGGTCGTCGGCATCTACGCGGTGCTCGAGGCGGGCGGCGCCTACGTGCCGATCGACCCGGACCACCCGATGGAGCGGATCGGTCACATCCTGGACACCGCGGATCCGGCCTGCGTGCTGACCACCGCGCGAGACGGGTTCCAGGCGCCGGGAGGCCGAGCCGTCCTGTGCATCGACACGGTCGACGTGTCGGGCTACTCGGCAGCGCCGGTTCTCGACGCGGAACGGTCCGCGGTGCTGCGTCGTACGCACCCCGCATACGTGATCTTCACGTCGGGCTCGACCGGCAAGCCCAAGGGCGTCGCCGTCGATCACGGCGCGATCGTCAACCAGATGGAGTGGATGCAGGGCGAGTACCTGCTCGACGGCTCGGACGTCTACCTGCAGAAGACCGCGACCACCTTCGACGTCTCGMTGTGGGGTTGGTTCATGCCGCTGCGGGTGGGTGCGCAACTCGTGGTCGCGACCCCGGACGGCCACCGCGACCCGCTCTACGTCGCGGAGAAGATCGCCGAGCACTCGGTCACTGTCACGGACTTCGTGCCGTCGATGCTGGCGGTGTTCGCCGATACGGTGTCCTCGGCCGGCGCGTCACTCGCCTCGTTGCGGCACGTGTACGTGATCGGTGAGGCACTGCCCGCGGAGACGGTGCGGGCGTTCTCGGCAGTCAGCCCGGCCAGGTTGCACAACCTGTACGGGCCGACCGAGGCCGCCGTGTCGATCACCTACCGTGAGGTGACCGGCGAGGGCAACTCTGCCGCGGTGGCCATCGGGCGACCGATGTGGAACTCGCAGGTGTTCGTCCTGGACTCGCGTCTGCGTCCGGTTCCGGTGGGTGTGCCGGGTGAGTTGTACCTGGCGGGCGACCAGTTGGCGCGCGGATACTACGGCCGGGTCGACCTCACGTCTGACCGGTTCGTGGCGAATCCGTTCAGCCCCGGTGGCGAGCGCATGTACCGCACCGGCGACCTGGTGTTCTGGGGCGCTGACGGGGAACTCGGCTACATCGGACGCACCGACTTCCAGGTCAAGTTCCGCGGCCAGCGCATCGAACTGGGCGAGATCGAGACGGCACTGCTGGCGCACGACGCGGTCCTGCAGTCGGCGGTGTTGGTGGTCTCGACGGCGACGGGCGACCACCTGGTCGCCTACGTCGTGCCCATGCAGGGTACGCAGGTGAACTCGGAGGACCTGCTCGGTTTCGCGTCGACGTCGCTGCCCACCTACATGGTTCCGTCGGCAATCGTCGTACTGGCGGAGTTCCCGTTGAACCCGTCCGGCAAGCTGGACCGAAAGGCGTTGCCGGCTCCGGTGTTCGAGGCGCGCGCGTACCGGGCGCCGCAGACCGGGTCCGCACGACTGGTTGCCGAGACCTTCGCCGAGGTGCTCGGGCTCGAACAGGTCGGTCTGGACGACGACTTCTTCGAGTTGGGCGGCAACTCGCTGGTCGCGATGCAGGTCGCGGCGCGGCTCGGCAGTGCGCTCGACACCCGGGTTGCGGTGCGGGAGCTGTTCGAGGCAACCACGGTCGAACTGCTCGCGGCCAGGCTGGATTCCTCCGCACACGACGGCGACCGTGTCGCGTTGACGGTGTGGGAGCGTCCGGAGCGGATTCCGCTGTCGCTTGCGCAGTCGCGGATGTGGTTCCTGAACCGTTTCGACTCCTCGTCGTCGGCGTACAACATTCCGGTTGTGGTGCGGTTGTCGGGTGTTCTCGATGTCGATGCGTTGGGTGCTGCGGTGGCCGATGTGGTGGCGCGGCACGAGGTGTTGCGCACGGTGTATGT
>NZ_JBFUJP010000090.1:0-19538 GCF_056401315.1 Rhodococcus sp. P4_F5
CGCAGAACCCCGCGCGGTCCCGCCGGCGGCCGCCGCAGTGGGGGCGCCGCATCGGCCTCGTCCTGCTGGCCCTGGTGGTGCTCGTCGGCGGTTCCGTGCTCTACCTCGACCGCGGGCTGAACCGGATCGACGCACTCGCCGACTACCCGGGTCGGATCRCCGACACCCCGGGCACCAACTGGCTGCTCGTCGGCTCCGACAGCCGGGCCGGCCTGACCCCCGAACAGGAACAGCAGCTCGCCACCGGCGGCGAGAGCCCGGAACTGGGCGGCAGCCGCACCGACACGATCATGATGGTGCACATCCCCGAGAGTGGGGCCGCGACGATGGTGTCCCTCCCGCGTGACTCCTACGTGCCGATCCCCGGGTACGGCCGCGACAAGATCAACGCGTCGTTCTCTCTCGGCGGACCGCAGCTGCTGGTCCAGACCGTCGAGGAGGCCACCGGGCTGCGGATGGACCACTACGCGGAGATCGGCTTCGGCGGATTCGCCGGCATCGTCGACGCCCTGGGCGGGGTGAACCTGTGCGTGCCGTACCCGATCGACGACCCGCTCGCCGGGATCAACCTGCAGGCCGGCTGCCAGGACCTGACCGGCGCCGAGGCGCTCGGTTTCGTGCGCAGTCGCGCGACGCCACTGGCCGACCTGGACCGGATGAACAACCAGCGGCTGTTCATGGCGGCGCTGCTGAAGAAGGCCACCGGGCTGACCACCCTGCTCAACCCGCTGCGACTGTGGCCGATGGTGACCGAGACCGCCGGTTCGTTTCAGGTCGACGACGGCGACCACCTGTGGAACCTGGGCGGCCTGGCCTGGGCGATGCGCGGCGACCTGGTCACCACCACCGTTCCGGTCGGCGGGTTCGAGGACGTCGACGGCTCCGGCAATGTGCTGCTGTGGGACCGCGCGCGGGCGTCGCAGTTCTTCGAGGCCCTCGCGAACGACCAGCCGGTCCCGCCCGAACTGCTGACGTCGGGCCCCTGAGGTCGTTGGCCGCGGCCCATCACGCGCCCGTCCCACCCACCGGAACCGCGATCGCGGCGCCGGTCGTCCCCTCGGCCGGGACGCGGTGGCGTGCACCACCTTCCGCGACCGGTCCACCGACGGGCGGCCGTCCGGCGGTAATCTGTGCGCCATGACCACCCGAGAGCGCAGCGAATTCCACGATCTCCTCCGCGAACAGATTCGCAACGAATTCACGGCCTCGCAGCAGTACGTAGCGGTCGCGGTGTACTTCGACGGAAATGACCTCCCTCAGCTCGCCGGGCGCTTCTACAAGCAGGCGACCGAAGAACGCAACCACGCGATGATGATGATCCAGTACCTCCTCGACAACGACCTCGAGATCAAGATCCCCGGGATCGACGAGGTGGTCACCGACTTCAGCTCGGTCCGGGAGCCGGTCGAACTCGCGCTGCACCAGGAGCGCGGCGTCACCGACCAGGTCACCAAGCTCGCGCGCACCGCCCGCGACACCGGCGACTACCTCGGCGAACAGTTCATGCAGTGGTTCCTCAAGGAGCAGGTCGAGGAGGTCGCCTCGATGACCACCCTGCTCGCCATCGTCGACCGGGCGGGCGACAACCTGTTCAACGTCGAGGAATTCGTCGCCCGCGAGATGAACTCGACCCCGCCGAAGGACGGCATGGCACCGCGGCCCGCCGGCGGCGGCATCTGACCCCTCGCGAAGTCGAGGCGACAGCGGCCTGACCAGGCGACGTCATTCGAATCGCCCACAAATAAGGCTCACTTAATTAAGGACGAACTTAATTAGGGAATACTTCCCTCAATAAGGTTCGACTTGGATGACACTTCGCCCTGACCAGCTATATCGTCGCCCGATGGCGAATTCCACAGAGACTGACCGGTCCAAGTTCCACGCGTTGCTCCACGACCAGATTCGCAACGAATTCAACGCGTCGCACCAGTACATCGCGACCGCGGTTTACTACGACAATTCGGATCTGCCTCAGCTCGCCAAGCATTTCTACTCGCAGGCGGTGGAGGAACGCAATCACGCGATGATGATCGTCCAGTACTTCCTGGACCGGGAAATCACGGTGGAAATGACGGGCGTCGACAACGCCAAGTCGCGGTTCGCGGACACCCGCGAGCCGATCGCGCTGGCCCTGCAGCAGGAGCGGGCGGTCACCGAGCAGATCATCCAGCTCGCGAGCACCGCCCGCGAGGAGGGCGACTACCTCGGCGAGCAGTTCATGCAGTGGTTCCTCAAGGAGCAGGTCGAGGAGGTCGCCTCGATGACCACCCTGCTCGCCATCGCGGACCGCGCCGGCAGCAACCTGTTCGACCTCGAGAACTTCGTCGCCCGCGAGATGAGCAGCCCGAAGGACGCGGCCGGCGCGCCGTCCGCCGCCGGCGGCACGATCTAGACCCCGGCCGCCACCAGCACCCGGCACAGCACCTCGAGGGCGCTCGCGAATGCGTTCTCCGGTGACGCGCCGTAGCCGACCACCACCCCGTCCCGCGGCGGGGTGGTGGCGTCCGGGTGCCGCAGTTGCGACAGTGGCCCCAACGCGAGGCCCGCCGCGGCCGCGGCCGCCAGCACGCGCCGCTCGCTGCCCGGCGGCAGGTCGACGACGGCGTGCAACCCGGCCGCGATGCCCGACAGCCGCACCGCCGGCGCCCGTTCCGTGAGCATCGCCACCAGCCGGTCGCGGCGACCGCGATAGCGTGTCCGCATCAGCCGGACCTGCCGGTCGTAGGCGCCGCTCGCCAGGAAGTCGGCGACCGCCAACTGGTCCGGCACGCTCACCCACCGCTCCCAGACGCCCTTGGCCTCGACCACCCGGTCCACGAGCCGGTCGGGCAGCACCATCCAGCCCAGTCGCAACGCCGGCGACAGGCTCTTGCTGACCGAACCGAGGTACGCCACCCGGTCGGGGTCGAGATCCTGCATCGCGCCCACCGGCTGCCGGTCGTACCGGAACTCCCCGTCGTAGTCGTCCTCGAGCACCAGCCCGTCGACGGTGCGCGCCCAGTCCATCACCGCCGCACGACGTTCCGGGTGCAGCGGCCCGCCGATCGGGAACTGGTGGGCCGGGGTGAGCAGCACCGCGGCCGCCCCCGACGATACCAGTTCCCCGACTCTGGCCCCGTTCTCGTCCACGGTCAACGGCACCGTGCGCAGGCCCGCCTCGGCGAGCAGGCCGCGGTGCACGTGCAGCCCGTACGACTCGACGGCGACCGTGCCCGACCCGGCCCGCACCACCGCAGGTGACCGGGCCAGCACGGACCCGATCAACGTCAGCGCGTGGGCGGTGCCCGCACACACGACTATCCGGTCGGGGTCTGCCCGCACCCCGCGCGCCCGGGACAGGTAGTCCGCCAAGGCAATTCGCAACTCCGGGCGGCCCCGGGGATCGCCCGGGCCGAATGCCTCGCTCGGCGCCGCGGTCAGCGCACGCCGGGTGGAGGCGATCCAGGCGGCGCGGGGAAACGAGGCGGGGTCGGGCGAGCCCGGCATCAGGTTGTGCACGGGCGACGGGGCCGCGACAGGTCGGCGTGTCCCCCCGGCCGCCGTGGTGACCGCGCGCGGTGCCACCCGGGTGCCCGAGCCCTGCCGGGCGGTGAGCCAGCCCTCGGCAACGAGTTCCGTGTACGCGTCCGCCACCGTGTTACGGGCGACCCCGAGGTCCGCGGCCAGGGCTCGCGACGGTGGCAGCGCGGCTCCCGGAGCCAGCCGGCCCGACCTGATGCCCTCGCGGAGGGCGGCGGTCAGCGCGGACCGCACGCCGCCCCGGCCGCGGAGGTCCAGATGCAGGTCCAGCCCGGAATTGGCCCACGAGTTCACTCCCAGATTGAACCATTCGGACGGACCATTCCGCGCCTACAGTCGAATCCATGACCACACCCGAGCACCCGCAGCGAGTCAACTTCTTCAAGAACGCCCCCGAGGTCTACCAGGCGATGATCGCCCTGGACGCCGCGGCCAGGAAGGGCGTCGACCCGGTCCTCGCCGAGCTGGTGGTCACCCGCGCCTCCCAGATCAACCACTGCGCGTGGTGCATCGACATGCACACCGCGGACGCCCGGAAGGTCGGCGTCAGCGAGCAGAAGCTCTACCTCCTCAACGCGTGGGAGGAGATGCCGGGCCTGTACACGGAGCAGGAGCGGGCCGCGCTCGCCCTGACCGAGGCCGTGACGGTCCTGACGGACGGCTTCGTGCCCGACGACGTCTACAACCGGGCCGCGGCGCACTTCGACGACGCCGAGCTCGCCCAGCTGATCGGCCTCGTCCTGTCCATCAACGCCTGGAACCGGATCGCGGTCACCACCCGGCGCACGCCCCCGATCCGCTGAGGGCGGTCTGACGGCACCGTGCGGAAAGCACGACGGGCGCCGCGCGTCGGAGGACGTAGCGGCGCCCGTCGGGCTTTCGTGGTGTCGGGTCAGCGGAGCGTGATCTGGCGACCGCGCAGGCCGTCGCGGCTGCGCCGCTCCTCCGAGGTCAGCGGGGCGTCGACGGCCAGCGCCTGCGCGAGGCGGTCGCCGAGTTCCGCGGTGGCCGGGGCCCATTCCTGGGCGTGCTTCTCGCGGTCGAGGTCGAACACCGGCACCAGCAGGCCGTGCGTCCGGAACGAACCCGCGTAGCGCGAGCCCTCACCGAGGTGCAGTCCGCCGGACGCGTGCACCCGGGCCAGCGCCAGCATCAGCTGGTCCTCGTCCTCGGGGCGCACCCAGCGCAGGTGGGCCTTCTCGCCGGCGTCGACCCACCAGGCCGCGACCACGCCGTCGGCGTCGAGACGCGCGGACGGCATGATCACCTCGTTGGCCCGCTCGACGGTCGCGGCGACCTCCGGTGCCGGCGTGACGCCCTCCGGGATCCACCAGTTGAAGTCCTGGTACACGGTGATGTCGAGGGCCGCGCCCGCATCGATCACGTCGGCCAGGCGCGGGCCGTCGGCGCCGACGGTCGCGGCGGTGAGCGACTCGCCGGGAGTGGCGGTGGCCGCCCACGACGCGGYGGCCACGAGGTCGGCCCCGAGGTCCGCGGAGTGCGCCTGCACCTGCATGCCGACGAAGCCGGTGGCGGAGTCCGTCTCGTCCCGGACCAGGGCYGCGACGGCGCCGGGCAGCACGGTCGCGACCACGACGGCGCGGTCGGCACCGGTCATCGGCAACGGCGCGGTCGCGGACGGGACGAACTCGCGCATCGCGACGAGATCGCACTCGGCGGCCAGGCCCTCGAACGGCCGGGACACCACTGTCGCCGCGGCGCTCTCCTGGGCGGCGCGCCGCTCGGCGAGCTTGGCCGCGCGGTTGCTGTCGGGCTTCGGACCACTGTTTCTTTTGCTCTTACCCACGTCCGGAAACCTACACGCCCGTGTTACCGCGCGAGCCACTCCTTGGTACGGCCCGGATGGTTGGTGGCGATCCAGCCGACCCCGAGGTCGCGGCACAATTCCACGTCCTCGCGCTCGTCGACGGTCCAGCAGTAGGTGGCCCGGCCCGACGCCGCGGCCCGGTCCACCAACTCGGGGTGTTCGCGCAGGGACTTGATCGACGGCCCGACGGCGGTGGCGCCGACGGTGGTCGCCGCGCCGCCGCCCAGGTAGCGCGACGACTCGCCGAGCAGCACCGTCGGCAGCAGCGGCGCCGCCCGCCGGACCCGCCACACCGCACTCGCCGAGAAGGACATCACCACGGCCCGCGAGTGGCTCGCCGACGCGGGCGCGGACAGCCCGAACCGGGACAGCTCGGCCAGCAGCTTGCTCTCCACCAGGCCCCCGTACCGGACCGGGTGCTTGGTCTCGATGAACAGCTTGGTCGGCCGGTCGCGGAAGTCGAGGACCAGGGTGATCAGCTCCGCGAGGGTCAGCAGCCCGGCGGGTTCGCCGTCGGTGCCGAAGTCCAGCGCGTTGAGGTGCTGCAGCGTCATCTCACTGACCAGCCCGGTGCCGGAGGAGGTGCGGTCCACCCGGCGGTCGTGCACGCACACGAGGTGGCCGTCCCGGGTGAGCCGGACGTCGCACTCGAGCCCGTCGGCGCCCTGCTCGAGGGCGAGTTCGTACGCGGCGAGGGTGTGCTCCGGCCGGGCGGCCGACGCGCCGCGGTGCGCGACGACGAGGGGGCCACGCCGGTCCGGGCTCACCGCGCGCCCGCTTCCGCCGGGACCGGTTCGGCCGCGACGGGTGGTGCATCGTCCGGCGCCGCGACACTCTCGGCCGGCGACGCCTCGGGCACCGCGACCACCCAGCGGGTCAGGGCCCGCGGCCGCCCGGTGAGACCGAGCCCGTCCACGCGGCGCATCACCGCCAGCGTCGCGACCGCGACCGCGACGGCCACCACGTCACCGAGTGCGGCCAGCAGCACCCCGTTGGCCTGCGCCTGCACGGAGTCGTGCGACCGCCACACCAGGTTCACCGCCAGCAGCACGCCGCTGCTCGCCCACAGCCCCCACCACAGCCGAATCAGGTTCCGCGTCTTCGGGTTCCGGTCGGCGATCTCGTGCAGGTACACCCCGGGCAGCACCAGATTCACCCCGGGCACCAGGCAGCCGACGACCACCGCCGCGGGCCGACGCGGATCGCTCCGACCGGCCGCGGCGTAACCGGCGGCACGGGTCCGCAGCAACCACGCCACCGAGGCCGCGGCCGCGGCCAGCGCCAGCAGCGGCGCCATCACGCCGGCCGCGCCGACCAGTCCGTCCGACACCGCGAGGACGGTCGGGTCGATCAGGGTGGTCCGGTTGCGCAGCAGCAGGCCGTACCGGAAGAGCTCGGCCAGGGCGGCCACCGCGAACAGCACGGCGGCGGTGACGAGCAGCGTCGGGGCCAGGTCGGCCATCCGCTCCTGACGCCCGTACCCGGGCTCCTCGGGCTCGGCGGGCGGCGGGTCCAGCAGGCCCCACCGGGGCATCTCACGGTACGACCGCGGCGAGGGGTCGGCCGCCCCCTGCCCGGCCCCCGCCGCGGGTCGTCGGGCCCCGGCGCCGGGACGGCGGGCGACCCAGCGGAAGTTGCGCCGCGACGGCGGCTCGGGGCGGGCCGGGTCGGTCGGGGAGAGCAGCACCCCGTGGCAGCGCGGGCACCACTGCGACGGCCGGCCGGCCACCGGCCATCGGGCAGCGCACCGGACACAGACCTGGACGGCGCTCATCTAGTAGATCTTCGCCGAGCGGCCGTCGTCCGCGGTCAGCGGCCGCCCGGTGTGCTGCCAGGCGACCATCCCGCCGGAGACGTTCACGGCGTCGTAGCCGATCTGGTTGAGGTACGTGACCACCTGGATCGACCGTCCGCCCTGCCGGCACACCACGTACACCTCGGCGTCGATGTCGATCTCGTCCAGCCGGGCGGGGACGTCGAGCATCGGGATGTGCAACGCGCCGGGCGCATGACCGTCCGCCCACTCGTAGTCCTCGCGCACGTCCAACAGGACGGCGGCGTCGTACGGATCCGCGGGCACCTCGCCCACCTCGACAGAGGGCACGTCACCAAAGCTCACATGGTCGATCTTGTCACGTTCGCGGCGGCCGCGGCGGCCGACTCCGAGAAGGTTGTGCACACCCTGGGGATCAACCCCGGACGGCGATATCCACAGGGCCTACCACGGCATTTAGTCGAAATGTGACCCAGGCCACAAGTTGTCCACCGAGTTATCCACAGTTTCCACAGGCTTGTCCACAGATAGTGCACAACCCTACGAAAATGGGTGGGGACCACCGGCGTGCGGCACCCTGGACGGCATGGAGCTGAGAATTTTCACCGAACCACAGCAGGGCGCCACCTACGAGCAGTTGCTACGGGTCGCGCAGGCGGCCGAACAGCTCGGGTACGGGGCGTTCTTCCGGTCCGACCACTACCTGGCGATGAACGTCGACGGCCTGCCCGGGCCCACCGACGCCTGGATCACCCTCGCCGGGCTCGCCCGCGAGACCTCGACCATCCGGCTCGGCACACTCGTCACCTCCGCCACCTTCCGGCACCCGGGTCCGCTGGCGGTGTCCGTCGCACAGGTCGACGCGATGAGCGGCGGCCGCGTCGAGTTCGGTCTCGGCGCCGGCTGGTACGAGGAGGAACACCTCGCCTACGGCATCCCGTTCCCCGGCGTCAGGGAACGCTTCGACAAGCTCGAGGAGACCCTCGCCGTGGTCACCGGCATGTGGCGCACGCCGGTCGGCGAGAAGTTCTCCTACGACGGCGCGCACCACCGCATCCTGGACTCGCCCGCCCTGCCCAAGCCGCACCACCCCGGGGGGCCGCCGATCGTGATGGGCGGCCTCGGCAAGAGGCGCACCCCCGCGCTGGCCGCGCGCTACGCCGACGAGTTCAACCTGCCGTTCGCCTCGGTGGAGGACTCCGCGACCCAGTTCGAGCGGGTGCGTCAGGCCTGCCGTGCCGTCGACCGCGACCCGGCCGACCTGGTCTACTCCAACGCCCTGGTGCTGTGCTGCGGCCGCACCGAGGCGGAGGTCACCGCACGGGCCGGGCGGATCGGACGCGAGGTGGCCGAGCTGCGCGAGAACGGGGCCGCCGGCTCGCCCGCGGAACTCGTCGACAAGATCGGCCGGTACGGCGAGCTCGGCGCGACCCGCATCTACCTGCAGACCCTCGACCTCGACGACCTGGACCACCTGGAGCTGGTGGCCACCGAGGTGCTTCCCCAGCTGCGCTGAAACCGAGGCGCCCCCGCTCGTCGGTCGGCGGAGGCGTCAGTGGGCGGGGCGTCAGTGAGCGGGGGCGTCGCCCAGGAAGAGTGCCAGCTGCCGGGTCCACTGCAGGTCGCGGCGGCGGTTCAGCATGCCGTTCCCGATCGCCACGCCGGCCCCGGCCAGCAGCATCACCATCACCCAGCTGAACACCGCGACGGTCACCGCGGAGATGGCGGCACCGGCCTCGGTGACCGGCTCCGCCGCCCGTGCGCCCGACCGGTCGACCCAGATGTCGACCGGCGAGCCCACGGCCGTGCCCGCGGGCACCGTGAGGTCGCCGCGATGCGTGCCCTCACGCCAGTCCCACGTCGCCGGGACGGTGCCGAGCGAGGCCGCGTCGAGGTCCGCGCCCGCCCGCCAGCCGGTCGCGTCCTCGAGGGTGGTGGCAGTGACCTGGCGCAGGTCGTGCGCCTGCTGCCGCGCCAACGCGCTCTGACTCTCGTCGGTTCGGACACCGAGCCACACGGCCACCGGGACCAGCACGATCCCCAGCATCACCAGTCCGACCGTGAGCGCCGCCTCGAGCCGGTCCGAGCGCCGGACCAGCGAACCGGGTTCGCGCCGCAGCATGACCAGGGCCAGTGACAGCCTCCCGTGCACCACCTGCGACATCCGACCCGGCCCTCACCTCTGGACACTGCCCCGACGGGGACTCCTGTCGTCCACAGTCGTACGTGGTGAGACCAAGATCAAGTACCTGCGGGCACCGTCACATTTCGTGCGGAGTCGGAACGGATCGAGTATGTCGGGCTCGGGTCACTGCGGCGGCAGGACGTCCGTCTGCGCCGGCACCTCGTCCTGGGGCAGCAACCCGACCGGGCAGCTGACGCCCGTCGCATGGACGGGGCAGTAGCCGCCGGGGTTCTTTCCCAGGTACTGCTGGTGATAGCCCTCGGCGTAGTAGAACGTGCCGAGCGGCTCGATCTCCGTGGTGATCGCCCGGTATCCCGCCTCGGACAGCCGCGCCCCGAAGACCTCGGCCGTCGCGCGCGCGGTCGACGCCTGCGACTCGTCGGCGGTGAAGATCGCCGACCGGTACTGGGTGCCCTGGTCGTTCCCCTGCCGCATGCCCTGGGTCGGGTCGTGGTTCTCCCAGAAGTGCGCGAGCACCCCCGCGTAGGAGATCACCTTCGGGTCGAACACCACCAGCACCACCTCGGTGTGCCCGGTCCGCCCCGAGCAGACCTCCTCGTAGGTCGGGTTCGGCGTGTAACCGCCCGCGTACCCGACGGCGGTGCTGTACACCCCGGCGAGCTGCCAGAACTCCTTCTCCGCGCCCCAGAAGCAGCCCATCCCGACCACCGCGGTCTGCATGCCGGCCGGGAACGGGGGCACCAGCGGGTGACCGTTGACGAAGTGTGCGTCGGGTACCGGCATCGGATCCTGCCGACCGGGCAGCGCCTGGTCCGCGGAGATCAGGTGGGATTTTGCGGACGCGTGGCTGAGGATGTCGTCATACCAGGACATGCTGCGATGTTACTCGCGGTCGGCCGGGCGTCCCCGGACGATTCGCCGCCGACGGACAACTCGAGGCCCGCCGACGGCTCGGGACCGGCCGCCGCGGCGGTCGCCGACCGCGGACCCCAGATCCGGGCGGCGAGGTCGCCCACCCAACGCCCGCCGGGCACCTCCACGAACCGGTACATCGCCTCGGACGCCAGCGCGGTCACCAGCAGGAACGCCAGCACCGCGCCGGTCTTGCCCACGTGCCCCACGGTGAGCTCGTAGACCCGGTACAGGATCAGGGTGTGCAGCAGGTAGATGGCGTAGCTGCGGGTGGCAACCCAGCGCACCACCGGCCACCGCCCCGCCGCCCCGTCGAACCGGGCCAGGGCCAGCACCGCGGCCGTGACCACCACGATCGTCCACAGGTAGCGGTCGCCCGACCAGTACACCCGGATGTCGGTGGCCAGGCGCACCACCTCGAACTGCGCGATCATCGCCACCACCACCCAGCGCCACGACGCCAGCCGCGCCCAGCCCAGGTAGATGATCTGCCCGATGAACAGCGCAGGCAGGGTGGCCGCGACCTTGCCGAGCATCGGCACCGAGTACGGCTGCGGCACGAACTGGTTGTAGAGCAGGACCAGCGCGCAGAGCGCCGAGCCGAGGATCGGGACCGCGACTGGGACGGCGCGCAGCAGCGGGCGGGCGGCGGCGAGGTAGAGGTAGAAGATCACCTGCACCACCAGCGTCCAGACCACGCCCAGCACCGCGACCTCGGGCTTGAGGAAGAAGCCGCCGAGCACGAAGCTCAGTGCCACCTGCGAGTTGGTGACCGTGTCCTGGGGGCTGAACATGCCGTTGACGCCGAGCCGCACCAGCAGCACCGCCAGCGCGATCGCGACCCACAGCCCGGGCAGCAGCCGACCGACCCGGTTGAACAGGAAACGGCCGGGGGTCTGCCGGGCCGCCGAGGCCGTGAGCATCAGACCGGTCAGCATCATGAAGACCGCGACGCCCAGGAAGGACAGGTGCTGGTTGAGCCCGCCGTCGTCGACCAGGGTCTCGTAGACGACGTCGATCAGCCACCAGCCGGTGCCAAGGTCGTCGATGAGGTACAGCGAGATGTGCGAGTAGAGGACGGCGAGGACCGCCAGGGCCCGAAGAAGGTTTGCGCCCCCGAAGTTGATCCGCGAGGCCGGCGCGGGCGCCGTCGCGAGAACCTGTTGCTGTCGGGGCACCGCCAGAGTTTAAGGTTCCGTTCATCTCTTGGACGAATCCCGGACGATGCCTCCCGCGTCACTGACCGGCCCCGACGCCGCCGCACGGGTGCTCCCGACCGCGGGCGGCGGTTGCGGACGGTGTACGAATGGGATTGGGTTACAACCCAGAAGCACCAAAGCAAGGTACACACCGGGCGTTCGCGCGCCCGTAAGGAAGGGACCCCCGTGTCTGTCTACTCGCTGCCTGAACTGCCCTACGACTACGCGGCACTCGAGCCGCACATCTCCGCGAAGATCATGGAGCTGCACCACAGCAAGCATCACGCGGCCTACGTCGCCGGCGCCAACGCGGCCCTCGAGAAGCTGGCGGAGCTGCGCGCGTCCGACACGCTCGCGCCCGTCGTGAACCTGCACGAGAAGAACCTGGCGTTCCACCTCGGCGGCCACACCAACCACTCGGTGTTCTGGAACAACCTCTCCCCCGAGGGTGGCGACAAGCCGGAGGGCGAGCTGGCCGCCGCGATCGAGGACCAGTTCGGCAGCTTCGACGCGTTCCGCAGCCACTTCTCGGCCAACGCCAACGCCATCCAGGGCTCCGGCTGGTCCATCCTGGCCTGGGACTCCATCGCCCAGCGGCTGATCATCGTCCAGCTGTACGACCAGCAGGGCAACATCTCCATCGGCCTGACCCCGCTGCTCATRCTCGACATGTGGGAGCACGCCTTCTACCTCGACTACCAGAACGTCAAGGGCGACTACGTCAACGCCTTCTGGAACATCGTGAACTGGGCCGACGTGTCCGCGCGCTTCGACCGCGCCCGCACCCAGACCGCCGGTCTGATCGTCTAGTCACAGCCGTCACCGACTCCGCCGCGTCCCGCTCGTCCGGGTCGCGGCGGAGTCGTTTCCGGTGGGGCCGTTTGGCCGCCGTGGTCGTATTGTTGAGAGCGTGACTGTGACCGCGGACACACTCGTCGAAGGACTCACGTTCCCCGAGGGCGCGCGGTGGCACGAGGGCCACCTGTGGTTCTCCGACACCCACGCCGGCGAAGTGCTCGCGTACGACCCCGCCACCGGCGCCCTGAACACCGTGGCCGAGGTTCCCGGCCGCCCCGCGGGACTGGGATTCCTGCCCGACGGCCGCCTCCTGATCGCCTCCACCCGCGACCGGCTGGTGCTGTGCCGGGACCCCGGCGGCGCGCTGTCCGTCTACGCCGACCTCTCCGGCATCGCCGTCTGGCACCTCACCGACATGTGCGTGGACCGCCGCGGCCGCGCGTACGTGGGCAACAGCGGCGACGACAGCACTCCCCCGGCCCCGCCGCGGCCCGCCGACCTCGCGATGGTCGAGCCCGACGGCACCGTGCACGCGGTCGCCACCGACATGATGCTCGCCAGTGGCATGGTCGTGACCGCCGACGGCGGCACCCTGGTGGTCGCGGAGACCCGCTCGACACCGGGACGCCTGACCGCGTTCACCGTCGAACCCGACAGCAGCCTCGCCCAGCGCCGGGTGCTGGCCGAGTTCGAGACCGGCATCGCCCCCGAGGGGCTCGCCATAGACGCCGAGGACGGCATCTGGGTGGCGTCGCCGTCCGGGGGCGGCGAGGTGCTGCGGGTCGACGCGGCCGGGGTCGTCACCGACCGGCGGGTTGTGTTCGACTCCCACGCGGTGGCGCTCGGCGGCGCCGACGGCCGTGACCTGTTCGTATGCACCTGCGAGACCCCGATTCCGGAGGAGGCCGAGGCGGAGCGGTCCGGTGCGATCCGGCTGCTCCGGGTGGAGGTGCCGGCGACACAGTACTGACCGATCTCCCCGCCGCGGCGCCCGAGTTGTCTGGTTGCCGCGGTCGGCGCATCCTGGAAGTAGCCGGGCATGGCCCGGGTGCGCGATCCGGGATCGAGGGGGCGGGCATGAGCAGAAACGAGTACATCGGAGTCTCGCCCTTCCACTCCGCGGGTTCGTTGCGGGGGTTCGTCATCTCGGGCCGGTGGCCGGAGACCACCAAGGAGTGGGCGCAGCTGCTGGTGTTCACCGTGCGCATCGCGTCGGTGCCCGGATTGCTTTCCACCTCAACGGTTTTCGGTGTCCACGAGGAGCTCCCGGAGAACCCGGCACCGGACATGGTCGGCCTGGTCGTCGCCGCGGGTCCGGTGATCGGCAAGTCCGCGGTCACGCCGGGCTGTTTCGCGGACCACCAGCCGCCGGCGCTGCTGATGCTGCACCCGCCGTCGGAGACGCTGCCGTCGCTGCCCGAGTGCGTGGGTGCGGCGTCGGGCTGCGTCCTGCTGCCGGGGCTGCCGTACCTGGGACTCGACCACCGGGCGGCCTGGGTGGAGGCCGAGCCCGACGGCACCGTGACCTCGATGGTCAGCCGGGTGAGCCTGGACCCGAACTGCGACCCCGACACCGCCGTTTTGGCGATGCTGCTCGCCGCCTGACCCCTCCCGGAAGTTCAAAGTTCGGCTCCCCAAACTTGTTGTGCGCTTTGTGGTTTCGCAGAGTCGCCGGTAGGCTCGACAGCAACGAAGGGGAGTAGCCCCCAATCGAGCAGTCGACATACTGGCAGGCGCCGAGCATCGGCCAATGCCCGGCTGCCCGAACCGGCACTGCCGGTGGGCGAGACCTTCGGCCGTCGACGCACCCGCGTCGGAGGCCGGAGGAAGGTCCCCAACATCCTCCGAATCGAACGAAACGGAGGATCCGCGTGCTTGCCGCCCTGCTGCTGAGCTTCGGCGTCATCTTCGTCGCCGAGCTCGGCGACAAGTCCCAGCTGATGGCCATGGCGTTCGCGCTGCGCTACAAGTGGTGGGTCGTGATCGGCGCCATCACCGCGGCGACCACGGTGGTGCACCTGGTCTCGGTCGCCGTCGGCCACTACCTGGGCGCGGCCCTTCCGACGAACTTGATCAGCATCGTCGGCGGCATCGCGTTCGTGGGCTTCGCGGCCTGGACGCTGCGCGGCGACAGCCTCACCGACGACGAGCAGAACAAGGCGGCACGGGTCGGTACGTCGGCGTTCCTGGCGGTCGCGTCGGCGTTCTTCCTGGCCGAACTCGGCGACAAGACGATGCTCGCCACCATCACCCTCGCGGCGGACAACGACTGGGTGGGCGTGTGGATCGGCTCGACGGTCGGCATGGTCGCCGCCGACGCCCTCGCGATCGTCGTCGGCGCCGTGCTGGGCAAGCACCTACCGGAGCGGTTCATCCAGCTCGCCGCCGCGACGCTGTTCCTGGTGTTCGGCGTGATGCTGCTGCTCGACGGCCTGTTCCCCGGGTCCCCCGTCGGCCCGATCGCCGCCGGGTCGATCCTCGCGGTCGCCGCGGCGGCCGGCGGGGTGCACTACGTGCGGTCCCGGCGGGCAGTCGCCGTACCCACCGAGGGGACTCGCGAACCCCTCGACAGTTAGCGAGGTCAACGGCGGGCCCGCCCGCGCCGCGTCACCCGTGGGCGACGCGGCGGCGGCCGCTAACCCAAGCTGCCGAAACTGAGATCCACGGGGATGACCCGCGTGGTCCCCGTCGCCATCCACCCCTCCGACGCCGGGACGCCGGTGCCGGTGAACGTGACCCCGCTGGTGCCGTCGGCGACGAGTTCGGTCGCCTTGAAGGACGCGTGGACCGTGACCTGGCCGGAGACGAAGCCTCCGCCGCTGCGCTCCCTTGTCGCGACGGCCCAGCCGCCGGCGGGCGCCGTGACCGTGACATCGCCGGTGACGGGGTCCACCACCGCGGTCGAGTCCGGGCTCGTCAAGATGGGCGCCTCCGGATAGAAGTTGGGTGTGTAGGAGTAGAGCGAGACTCCGACGAATTCGAAACCCCTCGGGGTATGGAACGTAACGCTCGTTACCGCGGCATCGGGGAGGGAGGCCTGGGTCCCGGCGTCCCCGACAAAGAAACCGGCGCTCAGCCAGGCATTCTGACCCACCACCAGCTCGTCGGTACCGGAGAAGCTCATTCTGAAGTCGCCGACCCGCTGCTCGGCGGCCCAGAACGTGTCCCTGTCGCAAGCAATGTCGCCGGGGCTGTAACGGTCACACGGCCGGACCCCGGTGCTGCCGGTCGACACCGCCCCCGCGCCTCCCACACCCACCGTCACACCACCCGCGACGATCGCCAGCGCCGCGAACACAGCCCCACCCGCACGCACAAGATGTCGACCCATTGCTACGAACTCCCTCCGTGCCGGGGACCCGGCGAACCCAGCGCCCGCCCCCACCCCGACAGCCCGCCCAGACTAGGGGCGAAACGGACTCACCGCCGCGGAATCAGAAGAACTGTTTCAGCAGTTCACAGCGTTAAACGCCATACCGCCGGGGCCCCGGCCCAGACACGCCTCGCCACCGTGTCGCCCATCGGCGACGTGCCGACGGTGGCCGCTGAGTGGAGCTGCACGAGACTCACGATCGCCGCCGTGGCGTGGTGCCTCCACTGGGCACGGTCCCTCGACACCGATGCCCTACCGGCCGAGGAGACTCGCGAGCCGCTCGACCGGTAGGCAGCCGTCAGGAGCCCATACTGCCCGTGCCACCGGAACCCGGGACGACTCGAGTAACGCCTTCTGCCACCCATCCCTCGGACTCGGGAACGTTGGTGCCGGTGAATGTGAATCCGCTCGAGTCGGCCACGAATCCGTCGGGAGCCTTGTAGGTGAACTCGAGCGCGAGGCTCCCGCCCTCGAACCTGCCCCCGTTCCGACCCGGATTGAGCGCCCAACCACCGGCCGGTGCCGTGACGGTGACCTCCCCGCCATCGGGATCCACCGTCACCGTCGAGTCGAAGTTCACAGTCGGCCCGGGAGGCGTCTCTGTGGGCGTGTAGCCCTTCACCTTCACACTGACGAACTCGAATCCGCTCGGCACGTGATGAGTGACGCTCGTGACATCGACGTTCTCTGCCGGCGCGGCGACCTCGAACGCCGCTTCCTGTGCCACGACGACCGCAGTGAACGTGGTGGTGGCCCCCGGGTCCACTTCTTCGGGTCCGTAGTACACACCGTGATAGTTGCCGAGCATCCCGTCGTCCCGGAAACCATTGCCGTAACACCCGCGGTCAGGGAACCCCCAGTCCATCGACGGCAGGCAGGGGCGAATCAGGTTCTGCAGGATCTCGTCCGCCCACCACGGCCCCTGATCCGAACTCCCGACGCCGACCACGGCGCCGGTCGCCGCACCGGTTCCGGCCACCACGCCACCCACGACGATGCTCAGTGCCGCGAGTACCGCCCCACCCGCACGCACAAGATGTCGACCCATTGACACAAACTCCCTCCGTGCCGGGGACCCGGCGAACCCAGCGCCCGCCCCGCCCCGCCCCGACAGCCCGCCAAGACTAGGGGCGAAACCGACTCACCGCCGCGGAACAAGAAGAACAGTCTGCGCAGGTCACAGCGTTAAACACCACACCGCCGGGGCTCTGGCCCGGGCACGCCTCGCCACCGTGCCGCCCACGCCGTCGCGCCCCCACTGCCCCGGTGACAGGATCGACCAACACGGCCGAGTCCAGGACACCATCGACCCCGGACCCACCGCCGCCGGCGGGTAACCGGCGACCTTCACATCCGCGAACTCGAGGCCTTCCGGGGGTTGACACTCGTGACATCCACGTTCACCCCTGTGCGGCGACGTCGGAGGTGATTCTCGAACCAGAACCACGCGCGACCAGTATCTGAACCTGCCAAACCCTCCGAAATTGGTTGCAACCCAGGCATTTCCCTTCGCCGCCCTGCCATCCGAATCCGGGACGGTGCTGGCGGTGAACGTGAGGCCGCTGAAGCCGTGACGACCCGCGTCGATCACCTTGTAGCGCGGCTTCCCTGGGGCATCCCAGTCGCAGGAGGCAACCTCCGCCCCCACGAACTCAAGACCTTCCGGCGCAAGGAGTTTGACCGTGCGGACCTCCACGTCAGGAATCGGACCTTCGGCTGGCCCTTTGGCGCGGCGGACGCAACGGGGACACTGGAAGTGTCTCGACGACGCCCACGGGAGGGTTGGACATGCCCGAACCGATGCCCCCGGACCCGATCGCGGCCGCGAAGGTGGTGTTGCTGCAGACCCGCAAACGCGACGGCAGTTGGGTCGACACCCCGGTGAACATTGCGGTGGCCGGGTCCCGGGCCTATTTCCGAACGCCCGGCCGCGCGTCGAAGAACAAGCGGCTGCGTAACTTCCCCGACGTTCGTCTGCGGCCCTGCACGTGGTCGGGCAAGCCGACCGGACCGGAACCCGTCGCGGCCACTGCGCGGCTGCTGTCCGGAGCCGATGCCGACGCCGCCGCGCGGGCGATCGACCACCGGTTCCCGGTCCTGCAGCGGGTCTTCGTGCGAGCGGCCCACAAGGTGTTGCGTACCCCGACCCTGCACTACGAACTGACCGGCTTCCGCGCACCCTGACGACCGTCGGGTACCTGGTATCGGAACCGTACGGTTCCATGTTGAACCAGGCATGACGCTTCCCGAATCGGGCACCGTCTCGCCGCGGCAGCGGATCACCGCCGGCCGCGCCGAGACCGCGCACCGCATCGACTTCCTCACCGCCCGGCTCGCCGAGATCATCGAGGGCTCGCACCTGACCACCGACGACGACGAGCACGACCCGGAGGGCGCGACCATCGCGTTCGAACGCGCCCAGACCGCGTCGCTGCTCGCCGAGGCGCGCGGGGACCTCGACGAACTCGCCGACGCCGAGCGCCGCCTCGATGCGGGCGCCTACGGCGTCTGCGAGAAGTGCGGCCACCCGATCAGTGACGAGCGACTGGACGCGTTACCCGCCGTGCGGCGCTGCATCGCCTGTGCGTGATCAGTCGACCACGGCATCTCGAGTCATTGCTGATTGCCAGGCCCGGGCGGCGGCGCACCACAGGACAGCGGCGGGTCGAGGACCTCGAAGCCGGTGCCCTCCATGACCGGCCAATCCTGGGGTTCGATACCGGCAGCGGTGAACCCGAGCCCACCCGCCTGGATCGAAAACCGAAATTCGCCCGCTCAGCGGTCGGCGACGGCGGAGATCCGTCGCAGCAACGCCGAGAGGGTCTCGCGGTCGCCGTCGTCCAGCCCGGCAAGCAGCTGCCGGTCCAGTTCGAGGCGCCGCGGGAACTGCTCGTCCACCAGCGCGCGGCCGGCGTCGGTCAGCTCKAGCAGCACCACCCGGCCGTCGCGCTCGTACGGCCGGCGTCGCACCAGGCCCTGCGCGACCAACCGGTCGGCGTGCTTGGTGGTGGCCGCGCCGCTGACCATCGTCACCGCGGTGACCTCGCTGGCCCGCAGCGGCCGTCGGCTGCGGGCCAACGCCCCCAGCACGTCGAACTCCGCCCGCGTGACCCCGCTCGGCGCCAGCATGTCGTCGAGCCGGGCCAGCGCCTGCGCGCCGATCCGGCTGATCCGGCCGATCACCTCCACCGGGGACAGGTCCGCGTCCGGGTAGGCCCGGGCCCACTCGCCGCGGACACGGTCCACGAAGTCGTCGTCGGTCGCACCCATGCGCACATCGTAGCGACGAGCCCAATTCTATTTCACACTTAATTTACCAGTGAAATATATGTACCCTGGGGAGGTGCCCGCCTCCCCCACCACTCCCACCGCCCTACCCGGCCACCTGCGCCGGTCCGGCGACGCGCTCGCGCACGCGGTGTCCGCCCACGCCTGGCGCGGCGCCCTCGAGGTTCGTCCCGCCGACGCCACCGTGGCGCCCTCCGTGCGGGTCGGGATCGCCGCCGCGGTGACGCTCGTCGCGGGCGGCCTGCTCGGGCAACCCACACTGGCCGGGGTCGCCGCCCTGGGCGCACTGACCTCGGCGTTCGCCCGGCACGAGCCGTACCCGAGGCTGGCCGCGAAGCTGGCCGTCGTCGGGGTCAGCCTGGTCTCGTTCGTCGCCCTCGGGGCCGTCGCCGGTGCCGTCGGCCTCACCGCGGGCTGGCAGATCGCGCTGCTGTCCGCGGCCGCGGGCCTGGCCTCGTTGGTCCTGGGCGCGTTCCGGATCACCGGCCCGGGCGCGGTCATCTTCGTCTTCGCCGCCATGGCCGCGGTCGGCTACACCCACACGGCCGCGGACATGGCGGCGATCACCGTCGCGGTCCTCGCCGGCGTCCTGGTGGGCTGGGCTGCCGCCCTGGCACCCGCGGCGTTCCTGCCGATGGGCGCCGCCCGCCTGGCGACGGCCCGGGCACTGGCCGCGGTGGCCCGGCTCGACGGCCCCGGAC
>NZ_JBFUJP010000091.1:0-19053 GCF_056401315.1 Rhodococcus sp. P4_F5
CCCCTGAACGGCATCGGCCACGAACTTCCGGCCACCACCTGGGATCAGCTGCTCGCCGCCATGCTGGTACTCCAGCCGGAATCCGTGATCGACGAAGGTGTTGGACAGTAGGCCGGACCAGGGGCGGCCACCGCGTGATCATGTCGTGTTTGTGGGTGACACAACTGAATTGGCGGTGGCGGTGGCGGTGTGGAGAGAAGGGCTATGGAATGGATGGAGGGGTGTTCACCAATGACGGAGCATGTTGGGCTGCATGCGGATTGGATAGGTTGACCGGTCGGTAATCACACTTACGGACGGCTCCAGATCACACAAATCTGGATGAGTTCCAGCTTCGTTGGCGCTCGAGCGTCGTCGGGGGACTACTGAAATCATTGCTCGGTTTCGCCGCCGGCCACGCGAGACCCGTGGTGGCCTGGGCTGCCGAAATGTCGTCGGGACTGGTGCCCATCGTCCGAACCTTGCGGTAGCCCAGCTTTCGCGCGCAGGAATTCGGCAACACACTCGCACACTAGTCGAGATCACGACTAGTTGTTGATCCGACTAGTACGCGCTACGATCTAGCTATGGGAATCGACAAGTCGGCCGCCGAGTGGTTCCGTCCGGCGCTTCCCTTGCTGCTGTTGCAAGAGCTATCGAAGGCTCCGGCCCACGGCTACGGGCTGATTGAGGTCATCCGTCACCTCGGCTTCGAGACGACAGGAGCCACGGTGTACCCACACCTAGCAAAGCTGCAAGACGAAGGATGGGTTACAGCCGACTGGCACACGCCGGTCAGCGGCCCGCCGCGCAAGGTGCTCACCATCACGGCCGAGGGTCGCGAACATCTCGCGGATAAGCACGGCCAGTGGGAGCGATTCCGAGAGCTGATGGACATCGCGTTGTCGGCCGACCCGGCAAGCGCGGAAGGAGAAACTGAATGAGCTACTACAACGACCTGGCCTGCGAGCTGCGCATGCGCAAGTGCACGGAGAAGCAGGTCGCTGAGGTCCTGGAGACAGTGAAGGAAGGCGTCACCGCCAGCGACGGCAGCCCAGAACACGAGTTCGGCACGGCGAAAGAGTATGCAGCACAGTACAAGGGGCTAAGGAAGGCGTCGCCGGGTCAGTGCGCGCTTATGCCGTTCGGGGTGCTTGGCATTCTCTGTGTGGTCGCCTACGCGATCTGGCCGGGATGGTTCTCCATCGAGATCCCGTTCGTCCAGCAGTTCGCCGGGATGATCGCTCTTATCATCCTCCTTGCGGTCGGCTCGATCGTCGGCTCGATCGTGGACAACCGCCTTCCGGCCGGGTTCTCGCCGCCGATTGAGGCGAGGATCGAGTAGCAGCCTGCCGTTCCTCTCGAAGGTCGAGTCCAAATGCGTGATGTATGACGCTGCCAATGAACTCGTCGATACCCGAACCCTCGCGTGGGAGGCGCGGCGAGGGTGAATCCGACGTATCACCGCAGGGTTGGTATCGAGAGCGTGTTCGCCGACTTGAAGAAGGACTGGCTGACGGTGCACCGAGGCTTCTTCCGTGGCTTCTCGAGAGACAGACAGCGAATGGTCGGGAGAGGGGCGCCCCCACCAAGTGGCCATTGGGCAAGGGTCGCCTTACATGTACCGAGCGCGTACCTTCGCGCGAATGTCACCGACATAAGAAAGGCCCCGATCGGGTTTGGAAACAACCGCTGATCAGGGCCTCCATGAAGCGAGCCGATGACGGGAATCGAACCCGCGTATTCAGCTTGGGAAGCTGATGTTCTACCATTGAACTACATCGGCATGCAGGGCTTTTGGCATAGCGAACCACGCCAACCCCTGCGAGGCGCAACTGTAGCAGACAGGCATAATGTCTACCCGTGCTCCTCTCAGATCGTGACATCCGCGCAGAAATCGCCTCCAACCGTCTGGGCCTTGACCCGTTCGACGACGCGATGGTCCAGCCCTCCAGCGTTGACGTCCGACTCGACCGCCTGTTCCGCGTGTTCAACAACACCCGGTACACGCACATCGACCCGGCCCAGAGGCAGGACGAGCTGACCACCCTGGTCGAACCCGCCGAGGGCGAGCCGTTCGTGCTGCACCCCGGGGAGTTCGTGCTCGGCTCCACCCTCGAGACGTGCTCCCTGCCCGACGACCTGGCCGGCCGACTCGAGGGCAAGTCGAGCCTGGGCCGCCTGGGCCTGCTCACACATTCCACCGCGGGCTTCATCGACCCGGGCTTCTCCGGGCACATCACGCTCGAACTCTCCAACGTGGCGAACCTGCCCATCACGCTGTGGCCGGGCATGAAGATCGGGCAGTTGTGCCTGATCCGGCTCTCCAGCCCCGCGGAGCACCCGTACGGCAGCGCCGCGGTCGGCTCCAAGTATCAGGGACAGCGCGGCCCCACGCCGTCGAAGGCGTACCTGAACTTCAACCGCACCGACACCCGCTAGCGGCGCCGGCTCCGCACACCCCTTCTGGGCTGCGCACACGAGCGTTGTACGTGTAGGCGCGCTGTGACGGGTGCAACGGGTGTGTGCAGACGCCGGCGCGACAGTTGCGGGCACCGGATGTACACCTCCTGTTGCCCGCCGCCTCGCCCGCGGTACCCGCCGCGCTCACCGCGGCGGACTACCAAGAAGGTATGCGCTGCACCGTATTCGGAACCGGCTACCTCGGAGCGACTCACGCCGCGTGCATGGCCGAACTCGGGCACGAGGTGCTCGGCGTCGACATCGACCCGGGCAAGGTCGCCAAGCTCTCCTCCGGTGAGGTGCCGTTCTACGAACCCGGCCTGGCCGACGTGCTCCGGCGCAACCTCGACGCCGGTCGCCTGCAGTTCACCACCTCGTACGTCGACGCGGCCGCCTTCGCGGACCTGCACTTCCTCGGCGTCGGCACCCCGCAGAAGAAGGGCGAGTACGGCGCCGACCTGCGGCACGTGCACTCGGTGGTCGACACCCTGGCCCCGCTGCTGGACCGCCCGGCGGTGATCGTCGGCAAGTCGACCGTCCCCGTCGGCACGGCCGCCGAACTCGGTTCCCGCGCAAGGCGACTCGCGCCCGCGTCGGACGACGTCGAGGTCGCGTGGAACCCCGAGTTCCTGCGCGAGGGATTCGCCGTCGAGGACACGCTGCGCCCGGACCGGCTGGTGCTCGGCGTCGACCACGCCCGCCCCGGCCGCGCCGAGGCGCTGATCCGTGAGCTGTACGCCAGTCTCATCGACGACGGGGCCGTGCCGTTCCTGCTCACCGACCTGCCGACCGCGGAACTGGTCAAGGTGTCCGCGAATGCCTTTCTGGCGACCAAGATCTCGTTCATCAATGCCATCTCGGAGGTGTGTGAGGCCACCGGCGCCGACGTCACCGCGCTGGCGGACGCGCTCGGCTACGACGCCCGCATCGGACGCCGCTTCCTCAACGCCGGGCTGGGCTTCGGCGGCGGCTGCCTGCCCAAGGACATCCGCGCCTTCATGGCCCGCGCCGGCGAACTGGGCGCCAACCAGGCGCTGACCTTCCTGCGTGAGGTGGACAGCATCAACATGCGCCGCCGCACCAAGATGGTGGAGCTGGCGACCCGCGCCGTCGGCGGATCGCTGCTCGGGTCCAACATCGCCGTCCTCGGCGCGGCCTTCAAGCCCGAGTCCGACGACGTCCGTGACTCGCCGGCCCTCAACGTCGCGGGGATGCTGCAACTGCACGGCGCGGTGGTGAGCGTGTACGACCCCAAGGCCCTGGACAACTCGCGTCGGCTGTTCCCGACCCTGAACTACGCGACCTCCGTGGCCGAGGCCTGCGAGAACGCCGACGCGGTGCTGCTGGCCACCGAATGGGAGGAATTCGTCTCCCTGCGGCCGTCGGACCTGGACCCGGTGGTGCGGGGCCGGTCGATCGTGGACGGCCGCAACTGCCTCGACGCGGACGAGTGGTCTGCGGCGGGTTGGGCCTACCGCGGGCTGGGCCGGGGCTGAACTTCCGAAACTGGACATGTGACCGATCCCCACGGAGTGGGAGCGGCCCCCGGCCGTGACGGACCCCTTGGTTAGACTCGGCGGGTCCTGCGGGGGTCGTTCGAGCGCGACGCCCCGCTCCGGTCGATATAAGGCGGCTCGATGAGCGTGGTTCTGGGCGTATCGGTGGGGGCCAGTGCTGTGCGCATGGCGCAGCCGACCGGCCTCGACGCGACCACGCCTGCCGCCCGCCCCGGCTTCGAGCGGCAGGCACTGGCGGTCCGAACCGTCGGTGCCGAGGATCTCGCCGCGCAGTCCGTCGGGGTGATGCTCGAGCGCGACAACCACTCGGCCACCGCGGTCACCTACGGCAGCACCGAGCAGGCCGCCGCGGTGCACGAGGCGATGGCCCGGCAGCGGCTGTACAACTACCGCCTCGTCCCCGAGACCTCCGCCGCCCTGGCGCTGCTCGAGCACACCGGCGTCCTGGGCGGGTTCCGCACCGTCGTGTTCTACGACCTCGGCAGCTCCGGGGTGACGGTGAGCGTGGTGGACCGCGACACCGGCACGGTGCTCGCGGTCGACCGCAGCACCGCCATCGGCGGCGACCACTTCGACCGGCTGATCCTCGACCAGCAGGTGCGCGCCGGCAAAGTCGCCGCGCCCGCCGACGCGCGGGCCGTCGCCGAGCTGACCGGCCGTTGCCGCGCCGCCAAGGAACAGCTCTCGACGAGCGACGCCGCGTGCCTGCCCGGCGACGGCGGCCTGCTGCTGCTCTCCCGCGAGACCTTCGAGTCCCTCATCGTCGTCCCCGTCGAGGGGTCGGCCCGGTTGGCCCGGCAGGTCATCACGGAGTCCGGTCGCCGGCCCGACTCGGTGGTGCTGCTCGGCGGCGGCGCCCACATCCCACTGGTCCGTCACGTGCTCGGCGCCTGGCTGGGCCTGCCGACCCTGGTGCCCGCAGAACCGGAGATGGTGGCGGCCCAGGGCGCGGCGCTGATGGCGACGCCGGTGGCCGGGCCGGCCCCCTCCGCGGTCTCCGGGGACCCCTCCCCGGCGGACGACACGGGGTGGCTGCCGACCGAGCCGGTGGCGCGGCCGACCAGCCACCGCGAGCGCGGGGTCCCGCGGCGTCAGCTCGTCATCGCCGGTACGGCTGCCGGGGCGTTGGCGTTGATCGCCGTCGCCGGCCTGGCGCTCGGCACCTCGGGCGGCGCCGCCGAACAGCCCGCCGGGGCCGGGGCCTCCGACGCGTTGCCGTCGACCACCGTCGTCACCCCGTCGCCGACGCCCTCGCCGACGCCCTCGCCGACGCCGTCACCGACGACGGTGCCGCCGGAGACCGTCGCCCCCACGACCGAGACGCCCACGCCCACGCCTCCTCCGCCGCCGCCGCCCGGACCGCCGCCCGGACCGCCGCCGCTGGTGATCCCGATGCCGGGAGGCCTGCCGCCGATCGAGATCCATCCGCCGCCGCCGTTGCAGTTGCCCCGGCTGGGCTGACCGCTCAACCCATGGGGGTGAGAACCACCTTTCCGGTGGTGGCTCGCCGCTCGATCTTGTCGTGGGCGAGCCCGGCATGCTCGAGCGGCAGCACCGAGTCGATCAGGGGCGTGACGGTCCTCGCCGCGGCCCGCGCGAGGATGTCCGCCCTGGCGTCGGCCACCCGTCGGAGCCAGGCGGGCCCACCGCACCCGGTGAGGGTGAGGCCGCGCGACATCAGGTCCTGAGCGGCGACGGCCGCGGGTCGTCCGCTGAGCATTCCGTACGACAGCATCCGGCCGGCCGAGGGGGTGAGCGCGTCGAGCAGGTCCCTCGCGGACTCGCCGCCGATCGACTCGAAGACGACGTCGATCGTGGTCCCGCCGAGGGACTCGCGCAGCCCGCTCTGCCACCCGGCCGCGGAGTGGTCGAACACGTCGTCGGCGCCGAAAGTCCTTGCCCGAGCACGCTTCACGTCGGATCCTGCCGTGGCGAGCACGCGTCCGGCGCCGAATTCGCGGGCCAGTTGGGTGAGGTAGGCGCCCACCCCGGTCCCGGCCGCCTCGACCAGGACCACCTCGGTGCCGCGCAGTGCGGCGGTCTCGAGCAGTGCCAGCGCGACCGCGCCGGGCGCCGCGACGGCGACCGCGTCGAGCGTCGACAACCCGTCCGGTATCGCGATCGCGGACCTCGCGTCGACCGCCACCTGTTCGGCGTAGGCGCCGGTGCCGTTGGTCGTCGCGACGACGCGGGAGCCGATCAGGTTCCGGTCCGCGTCGGGTCCGGCGGCGATGACGGTGCCCGCGGCCTCGAAACCGAAGACGGCGGGAGTCGCGGTCGGCATCGGGAAGGTGCCCGCGCGAAGTTGTGTCTCGGCGTACTGCACCCCGATCGCCTCCGCCCGGATCAGCAGTTCCCCGGCGGCGGGAATCGGGGTGGGGACCTCGCGCAGTACGAGGACGTCGGGGCCGCCCGCCGACGTCATTACTATTGCCCTCATTGACCCTCCATAAGTTGACCGTCGGTCTACTTGGTGTCCGTTCGTGACGATATGGACCGGCGGTCAACTTGTCAACGGGAGGTGCAGCGGTGAGTGACGAACCGAAGCGGGAGCGCAGCGACGCGGCCCGCAACCGGCGCGCGATTCTCGGGGCCGCCGACGCCCTGCTCGCCGAGTTCGGCGCCGACAACGTCTCGATCGAGCAGATCGCCGCGGCGGCGGGCGTCGGCAAGGGCACGATCTTCCACCGGTTCGGGAACCGCGCGGGGCTGATGCGGGCCCTGCTTCTCGAGCGCGCGCACACCCTGCGTGACGACGTCGTCGGCGGTGCCCCACCGCTAGGCCCAGGGGCGCCGGCCGGTGAGCGGCTGCTCGCTTACTTCGACGCGATGTTCCGCCTGGTGGTGGACAACGTCGAGTTGATGATCGCCTACGACAACGCCACCACCGATCCGCACGCCGAGGCGATTCACGCCTTCTGGTACGGCCACATCGCCGGCCTGCTCGCCGAGGTCCGTCCCGACGTCGACGCCGAGGTGCTCGCACGCATCCTGCTCAGCACGCTGAACGGCGACCTCGTCCTCCACCACATCCGAACCGGTCAGACCGAGCGCCTCGCCGCGTCCGTGCACGACCTCGTCGAATCGGTGGTCCGGCCGGTGTGAGCGGGCCGGGTCAGCGGGCGTGCCGGCCGCCGCGCGGCCGGGCGTCCGCCACCACGCCGGCCGCGACCGCCGTCCCCGATCCCATCGGCCGGGCCAGCATCACCGCGATGCCGGTGGTCAACGGCACGGACAGGGCCAGCGCGATGCCGCCGACCGCGGACCGCACGATCTCGATGGCCACGGCGTCGCCGGTGAGCACGTCGCCGATCGACCGGCCGGCGACGCTGAAGAGCAGCAGCAGCGGCAGCGCACCGCCCGCGTACGCCAGCACCAGCGTGTAGACGGTGCTGGCGATGTGGTCGCGTCCCACCCGCATCGCCGCGCCGAAGATCTCCCGCCGGTTCGCGTCCTGGTCCAGGTGCGCCAACTCGAACGCCGACGACGCCTGCGTGATGGTGACGTCGTTGAGCACGCCGAGCGAGCCGATGATGAACCCGGCCAGCAGCAGCCCGGTGATGCTCACGTGCTGGATGTAGGTCTGCACGTTGGTGTTCTGTTCCTCCGACAGCCCGGTCAGGTGCGTCATCTCGATCGCCACCCAGGACAGCACGGCGGCCAACGCCATCGACGCCAGCGTGCCGAGCAGGGCGGAACTGGTCCGCAGGCTGACGCCGTGCGCCAGGTACAGCACCGCGTAGAGGATGACGGAGCCGCCGACCAGCGCCACCGGGATCGCGGGTTTGCCGTCGAGCAGCGCCGGCAGCATGAACCCGACCAGCACCCCGAACGCGACGAACAGTCCCAGCAGCGCGCGCACCCCCCGCCAGCGGGCCACCACGACGATCACCAGCACGAAGGCGGCGACGATCAGCAGCAGCGGCAGGCCGCGGGCGTAGTCCTCGAACGAGTAGATGGTGGTGCCGGACGGGTCGCTCTGCAGGACCAGTCGGATGTTGTCGCCGACCCGAAGGTCCGGCTGACCGGCGCCCGGCGCGATCTCGAGCAGGGTGTGGGTGCCCCTGTCCGGGCCGGACCGGATGTCGACCATGCTGCGCTGGCACTGGTACGAGCTCTCCGGCGCGGCCAGCGGGGGACCGGTGAACGCGCGACCGGCGGACGGGCTGCCGCAGGGGCCGAGGTCCTGCGAGGCTACGAGCCCGGCCTCGGTCACGACGGCGCCGCCGCCGGCGGTCTGGAACGGCAACGGGATCTCGACGCTGTGCTTGCTCGGCCACAGCCAGGCGGCGCCGATGAGCACCGCGATGCCGATCACGGTCAGCAGTCCGACCACCACGCGGGCGGCGACGGGGCCGACGGGGACGGGGCCGGTGTGTCCGTGTCCGTGACCGTGACCGTGGCTCATCGGGCCTGATTCCGCATGCGGGTCAGGGTACCGAGGCCGACTGCGGGTGCCGTGTCGGCCGTGGTGCGGTGCCGCGGCTTCAGGCGGCGGGCAGGCCCATCCGCTCTCGTGCCCAGGACGGGACCAGCGTCAGGTAGTCGGGGTTCTTCTGGACGAACCGGTGCACGAACGGGCAGAAGGGGAGCACCCCGAGCTGGTGGTCGCGGGTGTCGTCGAGGGCGCCCCGGATCAACACCTTGGCCAGCCCCTGGCCCTCGTAGCGGGGGAAGATCTCGGTGTGCACGAAGGCGCGGTTGGCGTCGGCAGGCTTGTAGTCCGTGTGCCCGGCGAGCTCGTCGTCGACGTAGACCTCGTACCGGGTGTGGTCCGCGTTGTGTTCGACCCGGGTCGCTGGCTCACTCATGGAGGACTCCGTCGGCTGGGCGCTGCGGAAGATGTGGGGGACTGGCGTCAAACCCCGGCAGCGGTGGCGGGGCACAGGGGGGTGTTCCCCGCCACCGACCCGAATACCCACAGGGGGGGAGGGGTATTCGGGCTTGCTGGACACCGGAGTGTCGAGAGGAATGTACCTCGCCGGGCGCCGGTTGTCGCGGTTGGGGCGAAAATAGTCATGAATTCAGAAATCGCACCCGACGGACGGGGCGAGACGGCCCCGCCGGGTCGCGAGCGATCGGGCAGCTACCCGGCTGTACGGCGTCAGAAACTCTCGCGGTGGACGGCCTCGTCGAGCGGGCGGCCCTCACGCCACCCGAACCGCACCAGGTCCGGGGTCTGCTGGAACTCCGAGACCGGCCCGACGCACAGCCACGCGATCGGCCGGACCGGCGAGGGCACGTTCATCAACTCGGTGAGGTACTCCTCCTCGTAGAAGGACACCCAGCCGACGCCGATGCCCTCCGCGACCGCGGCCAGCCAGATGTTCTGGATCGCCAGCACCGCGGAGAACACGCCGGTGTCGTCGACGGTCCGGCGGCCCAGCACGTGGGTGCCGCCGCGGCTCGGGTCGTAGGTGACCACGATGCCGGTGCCGCTCTCGGTGATGCCCTCGACCTTGATCGGGTCGAAGGTTGCGCGCCGGTCCTCGGGCAGCGAGTCCGCGAAGTCGCGTCGGCACCCGGCGACGTGCTCGGCGAAGGTGGACAGCGTCTCGGGCTTCTGCACCACCACGAAGTCCCACGGCTGGGTGTTGCCGACACTCGGCGCGGCGTGCCCGGCCTCGAGGATCCGGGTGAGCTGCTCCTCGGAGATCCGCTCACCGGTGAACTCGGCGCGGACGTCGCGCCGCAGCCGGATCGCGTCGTAGACGGACATCGGTTCGCTKGTCATCGTCGGATCCCTACTGGCTGTAGCTGGAGAGGAAGTTGCCGAACCGCTCGATCGCGACCGCCAGGTCCCGGGCCCACGGCAGCGTCACGATCCGCAGGTGGTCGTGGTCCGGCCAGTTGAAGCCGGTGCCCTGGACCACCAGGATCTTCTCCTGCAGCAGCAGGTCCTGGACCAGCTTCTCGTCGTCGTGGATCTCGTAGACGTTCGGGTCGAGCCGGGGGAAGGCATACAGCGCGCCTCGCGGCTTCACGCAGGAGACACCCGGGATCATGTTCAGCCGCTCCCAGGCGACGTCGCGCTGTTCGAGCAGGCGTCCGCCGGGCAGGATCAGGTCCTCGATGCTCTGGTATCCGCCGAGCGCCACCTGGATGGCGTACTGCGCGGGCACATTCGGGCACAACCGCATCGAGGCGAGCAGGTCGATGCCCTCGAGGAAGCTGGCCGCGTGGTCCTTGGGGCCGGTGATGGCCAGCCAGCCGGAGCGGTAGCCGGCGACGCGGTAGGCCTTGGACAGGCCGTTGAATGTCAGGCACAGCAGGTCCGGGGCGAGGGTGGCCAGCGAGATGTGCTTGGCGTCGTCGTAGAGGATCTTGTCGTAGATCTCGTCGGCGAGCAGCAGCAACTGGTGCTTGCGGGCCAGCGCGACGATCTGGCTGAGCACCTCCGCGGTGTACACGGCGCCGGTCGGGTTGTTCGGGTTGATCACCACGATCGCCTTGGTGCGCGGGGTGATCTTCGACTCGATGTCCGCGACGTCGGGGTTCCAGCCGTCGTTCTCGTCGCACAGGTAGTGCACCGGGGTGCCGCCGGCCAGGCTCGTGGTGGCGGTCCACAGCGGGTAGTCGGGCGCCGGGATCAGCACCTCGTCGCCGTTGTCGAGCAGCGCCTGCATGGTCATGGTGATCAGCTCGGAGACCCCGTTGCCGAGGTACACGTCGTCGACGTCGAGATCCGGGAATCCGGGCACCAGCTCGTAGCGGGTGACGATGGCGCGGCGCGYGGACAGGATGCCCTTCGACTCGGAGTAGCCCTGTGCGGTGGGCAGCGCGGCGATCATGTCGCGCATGATCACGTCCGGCGCCTCGAACCCGAACGGCGCCGGGTTGCCGATGTTCAGCTTGAGGATGCGGTGGCCCTCGGCCTCGAGCCGGGCGGCGTGCTTATGTACCGGTCCACGGATCTCGTACAGCACGTTCTGCAGCTTTGCGGACTGCGTCAATTCGCGCGGGACGATGTGCTGGTGGTGGGTGGGCTCCGATTCGGTCACCCGTCCATGGTGCCACCTCGCCGCAATCGCATTTCTGGAGGTCGGAAGTTGCCGCGGCACGCGCGGCCGGTTCGCGGCGTGCTGGCTATGTTGGTGCCCATGCCACAGCGCGCGCCGTACGGTTCCTGGACCTCCCCGATCGCCGCGGCGGAGTTGGCCGCCAGCGGCCACCCGGTCGACGTCGGCCGATTCGTCGGGGACGAGATCTGGTGGTCCGAGCTGCGACCCGCGGAGGGCGGCCGGACCGCGATCCGCAGGGCCGGCCCGGGCGGGCAGCCGGTGGACGTGCTCGCCGCGCCGTGGAACGCGCGGACCCGGGTGCACGAGTACGGCGGCGGCGCCTGGGCGGTCACCGACGATCAGCGGCTGGTGTTCGCCGAGTTCCACGACCAGCGGGTGTACGTGAAGTCCGCCGGCCGGCACCCGGTGCCGCTCACCCCGGAGCCGCCGATCCCCGCGGGCGTCCGGTACGGCGAACTGAGCGTCGTCGGCGACGAGGTCTGGTGCGTGCGTGAGACACACACTCACGCGGGTGAGGTGCGCCGGGACGTCTGCGCGATCCCGCTGGACGGCGCCGCCGCCGACGACGCGTCCGCGATCCGTTCGATCGTCGCCGGCTCGGACTTCCTGGCGTACCCGACGCTGTCGCCGGACGGTCGCCGGCTCGCCTGGATCGCCTGGGACCACCCGCAGATGCCGTGGGACGGAACCGAACTGCGCATCGCCGAGCTCGATGGCGACGGCGTGTGCGGGCCGTGGCGGGTGCTGCTCGGCGGCGTCGAGGAGTCGGTGCTGCAGCCGCAGTGGCACGGCGACGACTCGCTGTACGCGATCAGCGACCGCAGCGGCTGGTGGAACATCCACCGGGTGGGCCTGGACGGCGCCGCGCCGCAGCCGGTGTGCGCCGCGGCGGGGGACTTCGGTGCTCCGCTGTGGCAGCTCGGCGCCCGCTGGTACACCGAGCTGGCGGACGGCCGGTTGCTCGCCGTCCGCACGGTCGGCACCGACGCGCTGACGGTGATCGACCCGGCCGACGGCACCGCACACGACCTGGACATGGGCGACCTGACCACGGTCGCGGTGTCCGACCTTGACGGGGAGCGGCTGCTGCTGCGCTGCGGCGGCGCCGGGACGCCGGCCGGGCTGCGTCTGCTCGACCTCGCGTCGGGCACGCTCGCCGACGTGCGCCTCGGGGTGGAGTCGCTGCCGCCCGCCGGGTATCTGCCGACCGCGCAACCGATCACGGTGACCGGGCCGCAGGGCCGGGACGTGCACGCGTTCGCCTACCCGCCGCGGAACCCGGACTTCGTCGGACTCGACGGCGAGCTGCCGCCGTACGTGGCGTTTGTGCACGGCGGGCCGACGGCGCACGTGGCGCCCGCCCTGAGCCTGGTGTTCGCCTACTTCACCAGCCGCGGCATCGGCGTGGTCGACGTGAACTACGGCGGGTCCAGCGGGTACGGCCGTGAATACCGGAACCGGTTGCGCGGGCAGTGGGGGATCGTCGACGTGGAGGACACCGTCGCCGCGGTGCGCGGGCTGGCCGAGGCCGGGCTCGCGGACCCGGAGCGGCTGGCCATCGAGGGCGGCTCGGCGGGCGGCTGGACGGTGCTCGCGGCCCTGACCACCTCGGACGTGTTCGCCTGCGGCGCTTCGTACTACGGGGTCGCGGAGCTGGAGGGGTTCGTGCAGGAGACGCACGACTTCGAGTCCCGGTACATCGACGGGCTGATCGGCCCGCTGCCGGAGTCCGCGGCGCTCTACGCGCAGCGCGCGCCGCTCAACAATGTCGACGGCCTCAACTGCCCGGTGCTGCTGCTGCAGGGCCTCGACGACCCGATCGTCCCGCCGTCGCAGGCGGAGCGATTCCGTGATGCGTTGGTGTCCAAGGGGATACCGCACGCGTACCTGGCCTACGAGGGGGAGGCGCACGGGTTCCGCCGGCTGCAGACGCAGGTGAGCGCCCGCGAGGCGGAGCTGTCCTTCTACGGGCAGCTGCTCGGCTTCGAGACGCCGGGCATTCCGCGGCTCGAGCTCTGGCGCCCGCAGTAGCGTCGCCGCCTGCTCGCGAGCACACCGCGTCTGTCTCCGGCACAGGGGTTTTGGACGTGCAACGGGGGTGTGACGGAGCCAGAAGGGGTGTGACGGCGGGTTTGGGGTCACGGCTTCGGGGTGTGCTCGATGCGGCCGGTCGGCGGCGGGGACTTCCGGGCGCGCGCAATCGCCCGGTGCACTCGCTCGATGATCACCTGCGGTGTCGCCAGCTCGTCCCAGATCCATCGGACCACCTGCCAGCCCGCGTCTCGCAGCCGGTCTTCGCGGAGCTTCTCGGCCCACAGGACGTCGGCGGGTACCTGACCCACGGGCACCAGCCGGCCGTACTTGACCCGGCCGTCGAACTCGCAGATCACGTGGTGCTCCCCGAGCAGTAGGTCCACCCGGCCCAGGTGTTCGCCCCCGTCGGAGTAGAGGTTCGGCTGGAGTTCGGGCAGCGGCAGGTGTTTGCGGATGAACATCGCCCGGCTTCGGGATTCGCCGACGCTCTCGGCGCGCCCGTCGAGGTGGTCCACCACGCGCCGGGCCCGCCTGCTGCCCGGCCGGCCGGCGATCGACCCGAGTGCGTCCTCGAGCAGGTCGGGGGTGAGGGCGGTGCCGTGCAGGGCGTGGTCCCCGGCGACCAGCGCCTGCTCGAACGGCAGCGTCCGGGCCAGGTCGACGACGGTGCGCGCGAGCGACGTGACGCGCCGGCCGGCCACCTCCACCACCTCGGACCGGTCGAGTCCGGCCGAGTGGACGTGCCGGAGTGCGGACCTGCTGCCGCCGGTGCGGCGGTCGCGGGTGAGGTGTACGGCCCGCAGCGGCGTGTGCCACAGGTCGAGTCCGTGGACGACGGCCGCCGACTGGTGGCTCAGCACGGCGTCGGCCGAGGCCGCTCGCAACGCCGACTCCGCGCGCATGCGGTGCTGCGCCACCGCGTCGAGGGCGTCGTACTCCGTGCTGTCGGTGAACGAACCGGGGCGCAACCGGCGCCAGCGCCCGGTGTTGCACATCCGCTGGAGTTCGCGGTCGGTGGCGCCGCGCTGCAACGCGTCGGGTCTGCGGAAGACGATGCTCATGCGTCTCATCGTGCGGGGGCCGCTGCCCGGGCGCGACGGCGCGAACTGGGCCTTCGGCGACCCTGTGGATGGTTCCCCGGCCTGTGGATGGTTTGCGGTCGAGGCGCCGTCACACAGGTTTTGGCTCCGGCACAAGGGCCCTGGGCGTGCATCGGGGGTGTGACGGAGACAGAAGGGGTGTGCAGGCGGCGCGGGCGGGACGGCGCGCGGGTGCGCGGACGAGGAAGGCGCCCCGACCCTTGCGGGTGGGGCGCCTTCTCGGTGTTGCGCTTACTGCCGGCGGAACCTACTTCTTACGACCGGGTGCCTTCGCACCGGCCTTGAAGCCCAGTCCGCCGGGCTTGGCCTGCGGCGGCGCCGGGGTCTCGGCCTTGGGCGCCGCGGCGGGGGCCTCGGCGACCGGCTCGGCAGCAGCCGGCTCGGCAGCAGCCGGCTCGGCCTGCGGGGCCTCGGCGGCGGGTGCCGGGGCGGCGGCGGGTGCGGCCTTGCGGGCACCCGGAGCCTTGGCGCCGGACTTGAACCCGAGTCCGCCTGCCTTCGGCTGCGGCGGGGCGGCGGGTGCCGCGACCTCAGCAGCCGGAGCCGCCTCGACCGGGGCAGCCGGAGCGGCCTCGACCGGAGCGGCAGGCGCGGCGGCCTTGGCGCCGGGGGCCTTGGCCCCACCCTTCATCTGCAGACCCTTGCCACCCGGGGCCTTGGCGCCCGAGGCGAGCCCCAGACCCTTCGGCTTGGCGGCGGTCTCGGTGGCGGGAGCCTCGGTGGCCGGTGCCGCCTCGGCGGCGGGAGCAGCAGCAGCGGCGGGCTTGGCGCCCGGAGCCTTGGCCCCACCCTTCATGCCGAGACCGGGTGCCTTCGCCCCGCCCTTGAGCCCGAGACCCTTGGGAGCCGGGGCTGCCGCGGCCGGAGCCGCGGCGGCAGGCGCCGCGGCGGCCGGCTTGGCGCCGGGTGCCTTCGCACCGGGGGCCTTGGCCAGACCCTTCATGCCCAGACCCTTGACGGCAGGCTTGGCCTCGCCGTCGGCGGCCGGAGCGGCGGCGGGCTTCGCGCCCGGAGCCTTGGCGCCGGGGGCCTTGGCCAGACCCTTCATGCCCAGACCCTTGGCGGCGGGCTTCGCCGCTGCCGGGGCGGCGGCAGCAGCGGCCGCGGCAGGCGCGGCAGCAGGTGCTGCCGGGGCCTCGGCGACCGGAGCGGGCTCCGCGACGGCGACCTTCTCGCGCTGGACCACCTTGAGGTTCGCGGACAGCACGTCCGACTCGAGGCGGGTGACGGAGTTCAGCATCAGCTGCGCGACGTCCACGACCTCGACGCCCTCGCCCTCGCCCTTCTCCTGACGCGYGGTGACGCCGTCGGTGAGCATGACGCGGCAGAACGGGCAGCCGGTGGCGATCTTCTTCGGGTTCGTCGAGAGCGCCTCGTCGACGCGGTCGACGTTGATGCGCTTGCCGATGTTCTCTTCCATCCACATGCGCGCGCCGCCGGCGCCACAGCACATGGACCGCTCGCCGTGACGCGGCATCTCGACGAGCTTGGCGCCGGACGCCTCCATCAGCTCACGGGGTGCGTCGTAGACCTTGTTGTGGCGGCCGAGGAAGCACGGGTCGTGGTAGGTGACGTCCTCGGAGACCGAGGCGACCGGGATCAGCTTCTTCTGGCGGACCAGGCGGTTGAGCAGCTGGGTGTGGTGGACGACCTCGTAGTCGCCGCCCACCTCCGGGTACTCGTTGCCGAGCGCGTTGAAGCAGTGCGCACAGGTGACGACGATCTTGCGCTTGCGCTGCTCGACGCCCTCGAACACCGAGTTCAACATCTCGATGTTCTGCATCGCGAGCTGCTGGAAGAGGAACTCGTTGCCCGCGCGGCGAGCGGAGTCACCGGTGCAGGTCTCGTCGGCGCCCAGGACCATGAACTTGACGCCCGCGGTGGCGAGCAGCTCGGCGACGGCCTTGGTGGTCTTCTTGGCACGGTCCTCGTAGGCGCCGGCGCAGCCGACCCAGAAGAGGTACTCGTAGTCCTCGAAGGTGTCCGCATCCTGGCCGTAGACCGGGATGTCGAAGTCCATCTCCTTGATCCAGTTGAGGCGGTCCTTGGAGTTCTGGCCCCAGGGGTTGCCCTTGTTCTCGAGGTTCTTGAACAGGCCGGCCAGCTCGGACGGGAACTCCGACTCGATGAGCACCTGGTAGCGGCGCATGTCGATGATGTGGTCGACGTGCTCGATGTCGACGGGGCACTGCTCGACGCAGGCGCCACAGTTGGTGCACGACCACAGGGTCTCGAGGTCGATGACCGGAGCCAGCTCGCCCTCGACGGTCTCGCCGACCAGCTTGCGCTCGGCCTCGGTGCGCGCGGCCTCCGGGATCTTGGCCAGCGCGGCCTCGTTGACGTTGCCCTCGGCGTCGACCAGGCCGATCTCGTCGCCGCCCATGTCCTTGCGGCCACCGGCCAGCAGGTACGGCGCCTTGGCGTAGCCGTGGTCGCGCAGCGACATGATCAGCAGCTTCGGCGACAGCGGCTTGCCGGTGTTCCAGGCGGGGCACTGGCTCTGGCAGCGGCCGCACTCGGTGCACGTGGTGAAGTCGAGCCAGCCCTTCCAGGAGAAGTCCTCGATCTGGCCGGCGCCCAGGGTGTCGGTGTCCGGGTCGACGTTGTCCATCGTCAGGGCCTTGCCCTTGGACATCATCGGCTTCGCGGCACCGAGGGCGACGTCGCCGTCGTCCTCACGCTTGAAGTAGATGTTCGGGAATGCCGAGAAGCGGTGCCAGGCGACGCCCCAGGTGATGTTGCGGCCGACGACGAAGAGCCAGATCATGCCGGACATCAGCTTGACGAACGCGAACACCGAGACCATCACGGCRCTGGCGGGCAGCAGCTTGGCCACGTTCATGGTGAAGAAGTCGGTCCACGGGTTGGCGTGGCCGTAGGTGGCGATCTTGCCGGCCTTCACCATGATCATGCCGAGGCCCTCGACGAGGACGACGATCTCGACGAAGTACGCGGGGCCGAACTTGGAGCCGCCGAAGCGGGAGAGCCGCTCGGGGATACGCGGGTGGTTCAGCTGGCGGATCACGATCAGCGTCAGGATGCCGACGACGGTGCCGATGCCGAGGATCTCGTCCCACAGGTGCCACATCCACGTGTCGCCGAAGATCGGCCAGTGGAACTCGGGGTTGAAGGTCTGGCCGTACGCCTCGAACCACAGCAGCATGCCGCCGAGGAAGCCGATCATGACCAGCCAGTGCGCCCAGCCGACGGTGCGGAACTTCTGCATCCGGGTGTGCGCGATGAACTCGACGATCATCTGCTTGAAGCGGGGGAAGAACGGGCGCCACCGGTCCGGGGCTGGCTGACCGATCTGCACTGTCTTCGCCATGGTCCAGGCCCCGCTCAAGAACGAGGCCCAGCACACGAGGCTGAGCAGTACGCCGATCGTGCCCAACGTGATCGTCAGGGCGTTCATGTCACGGCCTTTCATTTGACTTACAGCAGTCGCTACGGGCTAAGTTACCCGCCGGTAGCAAGCGGATCCAGGGTCGAGTGCAAGATACGCTGCCGGGGGTCCGGACGCGACGGCACAGGTCTTGTGACGTCCACCGTAATTTGTGCCCCTATCAGGGCCGATTGGCAGGTAATCCTAACTTCCCCGGATGACCTGCGCGGGAGCGGCCCGGGAGGGACCTCGTTACGTCGCCTCATAGTCATTGTTCTCAGAGCTTCCTCAGACTAGGATCTGCCTGTCGCACAGACTTTGCGTGCCTATAACAAGTTCTTTCCGGAGGGGATTCATCAGTATGAGAATGAAGAAGCTTGCCGCCACCGCGGTTCTGTCCATCGCGGCGCTGGGTGTCGGAGCGGGTACCGCGTACGCGGCGCCGGCTGCCCCCGCCGCGGACGGCATCAACTGGGCATCCAACGTGGAGGGCAAGTCGGTGGTCACCACCATCGACGCCGGCGCGTTCAAGGTCTCGGGCGACGGCAAGAACGTCGAGATTCAGGACGGCAAGGGCAACGCGGTCGTGAGCCTGCCGCTCGCGTTCCAGCTTTCCAACCTTCAGTTCCCGTACGAGCAGAAGGTCAGTGAAGACGGCAAGAAGCTGACGCTGACCCCGGTCTTCGACCTCGGCAAGGCGAAGCCGATCGCCGCCGACGTCCGCGCGGACAAGGCCATCGGTGGTATCGCCATCAAGGACATCGCCTCGCCGGAGGAGAACCTGATGGCGCAGGACACCTTCTCCTCCCAGCTTGCGGTTGCAACCGCGGCCGGCGGCCTGACCGGCACCATCATCGGTTGCATCGCGGGTGGCCTCCTCGGTGCGCCCACCGTGATCTTTGCCCTTCCGGGCTGTGCGACCGGCGCTGGCATCGGGGCAATTGTCGGCACCATTGCTGTTGGTGGTCCGACGCTGGTTGCCGCTGGCATCGGCCTGGCGCAGACGCTGACGGCGGCTCCCGRCACCACGATGTACGCCAAGTAAGAACCCGAAACGCAACAGCGGCCCGTCACCTCTTCGGAGGTGGCGGGCCGCTGTCGTTGGTTTGCGGCAGTGCGTCCGACCGGTCTCATGTTGGCGAGGCGCGGCCCGGTGCGCTGGCTCCAACTTCTCGCTAGGAGAGTCCGGCGCCACCGGCGTTCGTCGCGATCTTGACGACGTAGCCGAACACGTCGAATGCGATGGGGAGAAGTTCCTCCATTGAATTTTCCTGTCTGTAGGCCGACTCGCGGGCCGGCGGCGAGTCCGACTGGTCCCCCCAGTCAGCTTCGTTGCCGGCGCGAAATTCTTTTCGTGCCAGCAACATCGGGCATTCTACCGGCTGGGTTATGCGAGTGGGGAGCCTCCCCGATATTGCGGACGGCCGGATGAATTGCAATCGTGTAACTCACTATCGATGCGAACCATATTCATAAATGATTTCACCCGGCGCGGCGGGTGCCGTCCGCTCATCGCTCGCGTGCGCAAAACCCGGTACAGAAAAGGGTCGGGG
>NZ_JBFUJP010000092.1:0-18981 GCF_056401315.1 Rhodococcus sp. P4_F5
CTGCAGATCCCCGGCGTCGGCGAGGGCGCGCCCGGCCGCCGCTCCCGGTCGCGGTCCCCGCAGGGCCGCACCGTCCGCTCCACCGCCGAGCGCGGGCACGGGCTGCACCTGGTCGGCACCCTGTTCGTCGCCGCCGAGCACCAGGTGGTGCGCGGCCGGACGGCGGGCCGAATGAAGTTGGCGCCCAGTGACATCCGGGGAGCGCACCGCGAGGGCCGCGAGGGCAACCTGGTGCTCTTCGTGGTCGACGCGTCCGGCTCGATGGCCGCCCGGGACCGGCTCTCCGCGGTCACCGGCGCCATCGTCTCGCTGCTGCGCGACGCCTACCAGCGCCGCGACAAGGTCGCCGTGATCACCGTCCGCGGCAGCTCCGCGGAGCTGGTGCTGCCGCCCACCTCGTCGGTGGACGTCGCGGTCCGGCGGCTGGCGTCGTTGCGCACCGGCGGCAAGACCCCGCTGGCGCAGGGATTCCTGGAGGCCCGCAGGGTCGTGCTCCGGGAGAAGGTCCGGGACCCGCAACGACGCGCCCTGGTGGTGGCGCTGACCGACGGCCGCGCCACCGGCGGCGTCGACCCGGTCCAGCGCGCGAAGGTCGCCGCCGGCCTGCTCGCCGACGCGTCGGTCGCCTCGGTGGTCGTCGACTGCGAGTCCGGGATGATCCGGCTCGGGCTGGCCCGCGAGCTCGCGACGGCGCTGCGTGGCGCGTACGTCCGGCTCGACGAGCTGTCGGCAGAGCAGGTGGCCGGCGTGGTGCGCGCCGGCACGTCCAAGTTCGCGGCCTGAGTTCGGCCGGAAGAGAAGGAGTCGTCACGATGCCCAAGGGAGTCCCGCTTCCGGAGAACGTCCCCGACGACGGTCTGACCACCCGGCAGCGCCGCAACGCGCCGGTGCTGGCCGTGCACACCGGGCCCGGCAAGGGGAAGTCGACCGCCGCGTTCGGGATGGCGCTGCGCGCCTGGAACCAGGGTTTCGACATCGGGGTGTTCCAGTTCGTCAAGAGTGCCAAGTGGAAGGTCGGCGAGGAGGCCGCGTTCCGCGCGCTCGGCGACCTGCACACCGCCACCGGCGTCGGCGGCCCCGTGCAGTGGCACAAGATGGGCGAGGGCTGGTCGTGGACCCGCAAGAAGGGCAGCGACGAGGACCACGCGCAGATCGCGCTGGAGGGCTGGCAGGAGATCGCCCGGCGAATTGCCAACGAGGAGCACCGTTTTTACGTCCTCGACGAGTTCACCTACCCGCTCAAGTGGGGCTGGGTGGACGTCGACGAGGTGGTGCGGGTGCTGCGGGACCGGCCCGGCAACCAGCACGTCGTGATCACCGGCCGGGACGCGCCGCAGGCGCTGATCGACGCCGCCGACCTGGTCACCGAGATGACGAAGGTCAAGMACCCGATGGACGCCGGCCGCAAGGGCCAGCGGGGTATCGAATGGTGACACCCGCGGTCGTGATCGCGGCCCCGGCGTCGGGCAGCGGAAAGACCACGGTGGCAACGGGTCTGATCGGTGCACTGCGCGCCGCCGGGGACCGGGTGGCGCCGTTCAAGGTCGGCCCGGACTACATCGACCCCGGTTACCACGGCCTGGCCGCGGGCCGGGTCGGCCGGAACCTGGACCCGGTCCTGGTGGGCGCCGACCGGATCGGCCCGCTGTACCGGCACGGCAGCGCCGGGTGCGACATCGCCGTCGTCGAGGGTGTGATGGGCCTGTTCGACGGCAAGATCTCCGACGTCGCGCCCGACGGCGCCGCCGAGGGGTCCACCGCGCAGGTGGCCACCCTGCTGGGGGCGCCGGTGGTGCTGGTGGTCGACGCCCGCGGGCACAGCCAGTCGCTGGCCGCGACGCTGCACGGCTTCGCGACCTTCGACGCCGGCGTGCGGATCGGCGGGGTGATCCTCAACCGGGTCGGCAGCGAGCGGCACGAGCAGGTGCTGCGGCAGGCCTGCGAGCGGGTCGGGGTGCCGGTGCTCGGCGCGGTCCCGCGGCTCGCCGAGCTCGCCGTCCCGTCCCGTCACCTCGGGCTGGTCACCGCCGTCGAGCACGGCGACGCCGCCACCGACGCGGTGGCCGCGATGACGGAGCTGATCGCCCGGCACGTGGACCTGGCCGCCGTGCGCGCGCTGGCCCGCGCGGGGGCGCCCGGCCCGGCCTGGGACGCCGTCGCCGAGGTCGGCGGGCCCGGCCCCRCCGCACCGGTGGTGGCGGTGGCGGGCGGCGCGGCCTTCACCTTCGGCTACGCCGAGCACCGCGAGCTGCTCGAGGCCGCCGGCGCGCGGGTGCGGGTGTTCGACCCCACCGTCGAGCAACTGCCCGCCGGCACCGCGGCGCTGGTCCTGCCCGGCGGCTTCCCCGAGGAGCACGCGCCGCAGCTCGCCGCGAACGCGGAGCTGCTGACCTCGGTGCGCGAGCTGGCCCGGCGCGGGATGCCGATCCACGCCGAGTGCGCGGGCCTGCTCTACCTGGCCCGGCGGCTCGACGGGCACCCGATGGCCGGGGTCATCGGGGTCGACGCCCAGTTCGGCACGAAACTGACCCTCGGCTACCGCGACGCGGTGGCGCTGGGGGACTCCGTGCTGCTCGAGGCCGGTGCCCGGGTGACCGGGCACGAGTTCCACCGCACCCGTCTCGACGTCACCGAGGTGGACGGCTGGACGCCCGCCTGGGGCTGGCGGGCCGCGGGGGCGTCGACCCGGGAGGGCTTCGCCGGCGGCGGCGTGCACGCGTCGTACCTGCACACGCACCCGGCCGGAAGTCCGCGGTCGGTGCGCCGATTCGTGGACGCAGCAACAGAATTCGAGGTATCTCATGGGTGATCTGGTGGTAGGAATCGGCGTCCGGGACGGGATGGACCCGGACGTGGTGCTCGCCGCGATCAGCGAGGTCATCGACGACCCGCAGGACCTCTACGCACTGGCGACGCTCGAGCGCAAGGCCACGGAGTCGTCGATCGCCGTCGCGGCCGCCGAGCTCGGGGTGCCGGTGCTCGGCTTCACCGCCGACGAGCTCGAGGCGGTCGAGGTGCCCACCCCGTCGGGCCGGGTCGCGGACGCGGTCGGCACGCCCAGCGTCGCGGAGGCCGCGGCCGTGCTCGGTTCGGGCGGCGGCGACCTGCTGGTGCCCAAGCGCGCCAGAAATGGCGTGACCGTGGCGGTGGCCCGTAATGTCTGGTGACCTACGAGACCTACCTCTGTGAAGGAGACCGAAGTGCCTGCAGCGGCCGCTGACGAGCCCAACTACCTGGTTGGACTCAACCTGACCGACCGTCGGGTGGTGGTCGTCGGCGGCGGCACCGTCGCCCAGCGTCGACTCGGACTGCTCGTCGCGTCCGGCGCGCGGGTGCACGTGGTCAGCCGGGCCGTCACCCCGGCGGTCGAGGGGATGGCCACCGGCGGCCAGATCACCGTCGAGCTGCGCGACTACGCAGACGGCGACCTGGACGGCGCCTGGTACGCCATCGCGTGCACCGACGAGCCGGAGACCAACGCCGCCGTCGTCGCCGAGGCGGAGCGCCGCAGGATCTTCTGCGTGCGCGCCGACAGCGCCCGCAACGGCACCGCCGTCACCCCGGCCACCGCGACTTTCGACGGCCTCGAGGTGGGCGTGCTCGCGGGCGGCCGGCACCGGCGCTCGGCCGCCGTGCGCACCGCGATCGTCGACGCGCTGCAGTCCGGGTCGATCTCGGACGACGCCGAGCCGCACGTCGCGGGCGTCGCGCTGGTCGGCGGCGGCCCCGGCGACCCGGACCTGATCACCGTCCGCGGCCGGCGGCTGCTGGCCCGCGCCGACGTGGTGGTCGCGGACCGGCTGGCCCCGCCGGAGCTGCTGGCCGAACTCGGCCCGCAGGTCGAGGTCATCGACGCCGCGAAGATCCCGTACGGCCGGGCGATGGCGCAGGAGGCCATCAACGCCGCGCTGATCGACAACGCCAAGGCCGGCAAGTTCGTGGTCCGGCTCAAGGGCGGCGACCCGTACGTCTTCGGCCGCGGCTTCGAGGAGCTCGAGGCCTGCGCGGCGGCCGGGGTCCCGGTCACCGTGGTGCCCGGCATCACCAGCGCCATCTCGGTGCCGTCCGCGGCCGGCATCCCCGTCACCCACCGCGGCGTCACCCACGAGTTCGTGGTGGTCAGCGGACACGTCGCGCCGGACCACCCGGACTCGCTCACCGACTGGTCGGCGCTGGCCCGGCTCAAGGGCACCCTGGTGCTGCTGATGGCCGTCGAGCGGATCGAGAAGTTCGCGGACGTGCTGATGGCGGGCGGCCGGCCCGCCGAGACGCCGGTCACCGTGGTGCAGGAGGGCACCACCCGCTCGCAGCGGGTGCTGCGCGCCGACCTGGCGACCGTCGCGGCCCGGGTCCGCGAGGAGGAGATCCGGCCGCCGGCGATCATTGTCATCGGGCCGGTGGCGGGCTTTTCTGTTGACGCTGGGTAACGTGATCGTCCGTGCCTGAAACCACCGCAGTGAAGTACCCCGTGACCACGAGGGCATTCGGGCTGGCCATCGTCGTCCTCGGCGGCATGCAGCTCATGATGGTGCTCGACGGCACCGTCGCCTCCCTGGCCCTGGCCCGCATCCAGGACGACCTGATTCTGAGCGATTCCGGCCGGAACTGGGTGATCACCTCGTACGCGCTGACCTACGGCGGTCTGATGCTGCTCGGCGGCCGGCTCGGCGACGCGTTCGGGCGCAAACGGGTCTTCATCGGCGGTGTCGCGCTGTTCACCCTGGCCTCGTTGTTCTGCGGGATCGCGGTGGGGGAGTTCACCCTGATCGCCGCGCGCGCCCTGCAGGGCGTCGGCGCCGCGATCGCCTCGCCCACCGCGCTGGCACTGGTCGCGACGACGTTCGCGCCGGGCCCCGTGCGCAACCAGGCGATCGCGATCTTCGCGGCGATGACCGGGATCGGGTCGGTCACCGGCCTGATCGTCGGCGGGGCGCTGACCGAGGTGTCCTGGCGGTGGATCTTCCTGATCAACGTGCCGATCGGGCTGCTGATCATGGGGCTGGCTTTCGGCTCGCTGGTGGAGACCAGCGCCGAGCGACTGCGCCTGGACGTCCCCGGCGCGATCCTCGCGACCCTCGGCTGCACCGGCATCGTGTTCGGGTTCACCGAGGGCGCCGAGCTGGGCTGGGCGAGTCCCGCGGTGATCGTCGCGCTGGTCGGCGGTGCCGCGCTGCTGGCGGCGTTCCTCGTCGTCGAGCGCCGGGCCGAGAACCCGCTGCTGCCGTTCTCGCTGTTCCGCAACCGGGACCGGGTCGCGACGTTCGCGGCGATCGCGCTCGTCGGCGCGGTGATGTTCAGCCTGGCCCCCTTCGTCGCGCTGTTCGTCCAGGACATCCTCGACTTCACCCCGCTGCGCGCCGGCCTGGCGTTCGTGCCGTTCGCGTTCGGGCTCGGCGCGGCGGCCTTCGTGGCGTCCAAGCTGGCGATGCGGATCCAGCCGCGCTGGCTGGTGGTGACCGGCACCGTGATCACCGCGCTGGGGCTGTTGTACGGCTCCACGCTGGACTCCTCGTCGAGCTACATGCAGGACATGTTCGCGCTGGTCATGGTGATCGGCTTCGGGGTGGGCCTGGCCGTGGTGCCGCTGCCGCTGTGCGCGATCGCCGGGGTCGGGCAGCACGAGATCGGCCCGCTGGCCGCGATCGCCCAGGTGGCGCAGGTGCTGTTCGGCCCGATCGGGTTGGCGATCGTCGGCGCGATGGCCACCTCGCGGACCCTCTCGCTGGGCGGCATCTCGGGCCCGGCGGCCGACATGACGCCGGACCAGCTCGACGCGCTGAGCTCGGGCTACACGTTCGCGCTGCTCGGCTGCGCGATCTTCGCCGCGCTGGCCGCCGTCGTCGCGCTGTTCATCCGGTTCACCCCCGAAGAGGTCGCGCAGGCGCAGGCCGCGGAGAAGGCCGCGCAGGAGGCGTAGGCGGCTGCGCCGCCCGTGCGCGGATGTCCTACGGACCCGTCAGACGCGCACGAGCAACGGAGCTGCCTGGTCAGCGCCGGGCCGCGGCCGGTGGGCGTTCGCGCACCGCGCCGTAGGCGAAGAAGTAGCCGGGCAGCCGCGAGAGTCCCGGGGTCGCCATGATCGCCCGCACCACCCGCGGCGCAGGCCGTGCGGCGTCCGCGGAGACGGTCCCCGCCAGCGCCGGCGAGATGACCCTGGCGTGCGCGAGGCGCTGTAACGCCTGCGTTGCGGCGGCGGTCGGCCAGCGACGGCGCTGGACCCGGCGCAGGTCCCCCGAAGTGACCGTGTCCGTCATCAGGGGCGCGGCGAGATGCCGGGCGGCGGCGACCGCGTCCTGGACGGCCAGGTTGATGCCGATGCCGAAGATCGGCGACATCGCGTGCGCCGCGTCTCCGATGCACAGCAGTCCCGGCAGGTGCCAGTGCCGTAACCGGTCGAGCCGCACGTCGAGGAGTTGCACCTGGTCCCAGGACCGCAGTGCGTGCACGCGCCCGCCGAGCCAGGGTGCGGTGTCCGCGAACTGGCCCCGGAACCGGTCGAGTCCGGCGGCACGTCGCTCGGCGTCCGTGCCCTTGGGGATCATGACGGCGCACTGCCAGTAGTCGCCGCGGTCGATCATCGCGGTGAGGAAGCGGTCTCCGGCGTTGCCGACGAGTCCCTCCGGATCCTGCGGTGAGCGCGGCTGCCGGAACCACCAGGCGTCCATGGGGCAGCGGAACTGCCGCAGTCGCAGTTCGGGAAGTTGCCGCGCCAGCGAGCCGCGGCCGTCGCACGCGACGGTGAGCGCGGCACGCAGTTCGCCGACGGTGCCGTCCGGCGTGCGGTACCGGACGCCGGCGACCCGCCCGTCCTCGCGGAGGAACGAGATCGCCTCGGTGCTCATCCGCAGGTCGAAGTCGAGTTCGTTGCGTCCCTCGTCCGCGAGCAGGTTCAGCAGGTCCCACTGGGGCACCATCGCGATGTACTTGTACCGGCCGGGCAGCGTGTCGAAACGGCCGACGGTGAGCCGCGTCCCGTCCCGGCCGACGGGCTACTGGACCGTGTGCACGTGACGCTGGGGCAGCCGCGCAAACCGCTCGCCGAGGCCGAGATCGTCCAGCAGCGACAGCGTCGAGGGATGCACGGTGTCACCACGGAAGTCACGGAGAAAGTCGCCGTGCTTCTCGAGGACCGTGACCGGCACACCGCACCGCGCGAGCAGCAGCCCGAGGACCATCCCGGCGGGACCCCCGCCCACTACGCAACACGTGGTCCGCTCCATCCGCACCGTTCCCCTTCCGTCCAGTCTGCGCCCGTGCGCCCGCGGCGGCCTCAAAAGGTCTGGCCTCCGCTCCGGAGAGCGAAGGCCAGACCTCAGTGGTGAAGCGGTCTCAGTTCTGGTGCGACGTCACAGCCAGGCCAGCACCGGAGCGACCGGCAGGCTCTTGCCGGCGACGGTCCGGAACTCCGAGGCAGCCGTGGCCGCGGGTGCCGCGAAGCTCACCGGGGTCTTGGTGTCCTGGGTGCGGTCGGCGGAGCCGTGGGCGGCGACGGTGTAGATCGAGCAGGTGTTGGCGAGGCAGTCCGAGCCGTTGACGACGGCGGCGGCGTCGACGGTGGCGGTCCAGGCGCCGCCGACGATCTGGGTCGGACGGATGAATGCGGTCGTCATCCAGGCGCCGGCGTCGGTGACGGAGAACTTGCTGTCCTGGACGAGGCCGACGTAGATGCCCGGGCCGGTGCCGGAGAAGCCGGTGCCGGAGACGGTGATGGTCTCGCCGGCCGCGGCGACGTCGGTGGCCGTCGACAGCGTCACCGCCGGTCCGGCGGGCACGACGACGGGTGCCTTGAAGGTGACCGGGGTCTTGGTGTCCTGGGTGCGGTCGGCGGAGCCGTGGGCCGCGACGGTGTAGATCGAGCAGGTGTTGGCGAGGCAGTCCGAGCCGTTGACGACGGCGGCGACGTCGATGGTGGCGGTCCAGGCGCCGGCGGTGATGTCGGCGGGCTTGAGCCACTTGGTGGTCATCCACGCGGTCGAGTCGGTGGCGGAGTACTTGCTGTCCTGGATGAGCCCGACGTAGAGGCCGGCGCCGGCGCCGGAGAAGCCCGTGCCCGAGACGGTGACGGTGTCGCCGGCGGCGGTGAGGTCGGTGGACTTCGACAGCGTCACTGCCGGTGCCGGATCCTCGGTCCCCGGGCCTTCGGGCTCCGGGGTACTGGAACCGACGCTGCCCAGCGATCCGGTGTCGATGTCGCCGAACGGGGTGGTGAACGCTCCTGCGACGCCGGCGGACATCGTCCACGCGATCGTGGCGGCAACGGCCGCGGTCGCTGCCTTGTTGAACGTGCGCATGTTCCTGCTTTCTTGTGTGAGCCGCCGTGACGGCATCAGCTACGGGGGAGAGTTAGGAAAAGCTAACCTAAGTTCCGGTCGTTTGTCCAGGGACGAATCGGACGAATCTGACCACGTTCGACGGCAATTCGTGGGAATGAATCCGCAGGTCATGGCAGATTTGGGCGCGTCAGTACCCCGACCGTCGGTCGGTCGTGTGCGCGGGCGGTTACGAGCTCCGGCGGCGTACTGCGAACGTCGTTGCCACGGCGATCGCGGCTCCGACGCCGCCCCCGATCAGGAGCGGCGCGATCCAGGCGGTGCCCTCCGTGAACGTGCTGGAGAGACTGCGGAGGGCGGCGGGGGAGTCGGAGCCGCCCGAAGCCGAGGTTCCGTCGGCCGCGGCCAGGGCGGCCTCCTTCGCGCCTGCCGGGTCGTCGCCGAAGGTGACGGGCGTCTGGCTGTCCTGGCTGCGGTCACTCGAGCCGTGGGCGGCAATGGTGTAGACGGAACAGGCGTTCTTGGTGCAGTCGGAGTCGCTCTTGACGGCCATCACGTCCATGGTGGTGGACCAGGCGCCGTCGACGATCTTGTTCGGCGTGATGAACGCCGTGGTCATCCAGGCCCCCGCGTCGGTGGTGGAGAACTTGTCGTCCTGGATCAGGCCGGCGTAGATGCCGGGGCCGCTGCTGGAGAACCCGGTGCCCGAGATGGTGATGGTGTCGCCGTCGACCTTGAGGCCGCTCGACTTCGACAGGGTGACTGCCACGCTGTTTCCCGCTCCCACCTTGCCCTTCGTCGAGACCGCCGTGCCCACCTTCGCCCCGCCCGCTGTGTTGTTGGAGGCGGGATTGACCGCCAGCTTGCCGGTTGTGTCCGGCGCCACGCCGCCGGCGAAGCTCACCGGGGTTCGGGAGTCCTGGCTGCGGTCACTCGAGCCGTGTGCGGCGACGGTGTAGATCGAGCAGGTGTTGCTCATGCAGTCGAAGTCGCCCACGACAGAGGGGAGTTCCATGGTGGTGGACCAGTTGCCGCCGGAGATCGCCTCCGGTTTGAGGAAGGCGGTAGTCATCCACGCCGACGCGTCGGTGGCGGAGAATCGGTTGTCCTGGACGAGGCCGACGTACAGGCCGGGTGCCGCTCCGGAGAATCCGGAACCGGAAATGGTGACGGTCTCGCCGGCCGGCGCGAGGTCGGTGCCCTTCGACAGCGTCACCGACAGGTTGGGGTTGGAGGTCACCGTGCCGCCGCCGGTTCCGGGACTGCCTCCCGCGGGGGTGCCGGGACCGGCGGGTGCGTCGGGTGCTCCCGGGGTTCCGGGTGCTCCTGGGGTACCGGGTCCGGCCGGTGCGTCGGGTCCTGCCGGGGTTTCGGGGGTCCCGGGTCCGGCGGGTGTGCCGGGTCCCGCCGTGCCGCCGCCGAAGCTGATGCGGGTGACGGTGTCCTGGCTGCGGTCGGACGACCCGTGGGCGGCCAGGGTGTAGACGGCGCAGGCGTTGGCGATGCAGTCGCTACCGGCGAACGTGGACGAGACGTTGAGCTTTGCCGACCAGGATCCGCCCGGCATGTCGGACGGCTTGATGAACTTCGCGTCCTGGAAGACCGAGGCGTCGGTGACCGAGAACCGGTTCATCTGGGCGACACCGATGTAGAGACCCGGCCCGGAGGTCGAGAAGCCGCGGCCCGTGACGGTGATCGTGTCGCCGGCGGCGTTGAGTCCGCTGGTCCGGTCGGCGCTCACGCTCGGCCCGCTGCCCGTCGGGGGCTTGGCGGTCGTCGTCGGAGGCTTGGCCGTCGTCGTCGTGGTGGTCGGAGGCTTGGTGGTCGTGGTGGGCGGTGCCGTCGTCGTGGTGGTCGGCGGCTTGGTGGTCGTGGTGGGCGTCGCCGTGGTGGTCACCGGGGGCTTGGTGGTCGTGGTAGGCGGCGCCGTGGTGGTCGTGGTCGTCGTCGGAGGCGGGGTCGTCGTGGTCGTGGGCGGCGGCGTGGTGGTCGTGGGCGCCGCGGCGAAGGTCACCCGATTCTGCGTGTCCTGGGTGCGGTCCGACGAGCCGTGCGCGGCGACGGTGTAGATCGAGCAGGAGTTCACGGTGCAGTCCGAGCCACCGCTGACGGCCATCACCTCGACCGAGGTGGACCACGCGCCGCCGCTGATCTCGCTGGACCGGATGAACACCGTGGAGATCCAGGCGTCGGCGTTGGTGGTGGAGAACATGTTGTCCTGGGCGAGGCCGACGTAGATGCCGGCGCCCGCGCCGGAGAATCCGGTGCCCGAGACGCTGATGGTCTCGCCGTCGACGTTCAGGCCGGTCGACTTGCCGACGGTCGTGACCGCAGGGCCGGAGGCGGCCTGGGTGGCCGTGTCGCCGGAGATATCGGGGTTGGCGACGGCAACGCCCGCCGGCGCCGTCAATGCCATGGCGACCGCCATGGTCGCGAATGCGGCCCTGCCTAACGCGCGCATCTTCCTACTTCCTGGTCATAGCCGCAGGTCACGGCACCGTATGGAGTAAAGAATTCTGGTGAGGTTAGCCTATATTTGGCTAGGTGAGGCTAAGTTACCTGACCGGACGTCCAAGTTGGTGGGCTACGTCTCTGGACGCATCGCCCGAAGAGGTCAGGGGTCTTGCCCCGGCGGGCTGGACGAGGAATCGGAGGAGCGGCTGTGGCCGGTCGTTGGAACGACGAAGGCCTCCTGTCGTGACTCGCAGACAGGAGGCCTTCGCGGTGCGCGCCGTGCGCATGTCGGTTGGTGTGGCTAGGTCAGGACGACCAGTTCGGTTGCCGAGCTGATCTCCACGGTCAGTCCGGCCTTCGTCGCCACTCGGGCGAGGCCCTTGATGTCGGTCGGCTCGGCGCGGGACAGCAACAGGGCGCGAGCCAACAGGCCCTTGTGATGCTTGTTGAAGTGGCTGACGACGGAACGGCTGCCGTCGGGCTTGACGGTGAGCACGGTTGCGGTGACCGCGCCGGGGACCGGCCCGAGTTGCTGGTAGGTGCCGGAGCGCAGGTCCACCACCAGGCCGCCGTCCGCCTCCGCGGACAGCGCGGCGGACAGTTCCGGCTTCCACAGTGACTGCAGGGTGCCGAAGCCCGGGAGCCTGGAGCCGCCGGACAGCCGGTAGGCGGGGATCGGGTCGCCGGCCCGGACCGCGCCGAACAGCGCCGACCCCATCGCGAGCCGCCGGTACGCCTTCTCCCGCTGGACCTTGGTGAACGCCTTCGCGTCGAGCGCGTCGAACAGCACTCCCGTGTAGCGCTCGAGCGCGGGCCGGGTCGGGGAGACCCAGAGCTTCGCGTTGCGCTCGACCTCGTCGGTCTGGTGGGCGCTCAGACCCAGTGCGACGCTGGACGCGTCGGTGTCGGCGGACAGCTCGACGAGGGCATCGACCAGAGCCTCGCGGGTCGCCGTCAGGGTGGGCAGGGACAGTTCGCCCAGGTCGAGCGGGGCGCCCTTGCCGCCGTCGGACTTGGTCTCGGAAGGGGGCAGCAGAACCAGCACGAGCGGCAACGGTACCGGGTGCGCGCGGCGGCCCGCATCGGGCGACTAGTCTGATACCCCGTGATCACCCGCCTTTCGCACCTGTTCCTCCGCACGCTGCGTGACGATCCCGCCGACGCCGAGGTTGCCAGCCACAAGCTGCTCGTCCGGGCCGGCTACGTCCGCCGAATCGCGCCGGGTGTGTACTCCTGGCTGCCGCTGGGCCTGCGGGTCCTGCGCGAGGTCGAGCGGGTGGTCCGCGAGGAGATGGACGCGATGGGCGCGCAGGAGATCCTGCTGCCCGCGCTGCTGCCGCGCGAACCCTACGAGACGTCGAACCGCTGGACCGAGTACGGCGCCGGGCTGTTCCGTCTCAAGGACCGCAAGGGCAACGACTACATGCTCGGCCCCACCCACGAGGAGCTCTTCGCGCTCACCGTCAAGGGCGAGTACAACTCCTACAAGGACTTCCCGGTCACTTTGTACCAGGTGCAGACCAAGTACCGCGACGAGGAGCGGCCCCGCGCCGGCATCCTGCGCGGCCGCGAGTTCGTGATGAAGGACTCGTACTCCTTCGACCTCACCGACGAGGGCCTGACCGCGTCGTACCAGGCGCACCGCGACACCTACGAGCGGATCCTGGCCCGGCTCGGCGTCAAGTACGTCATCGTCTCCGCGACCTCGGGTGCGATGGGCGGCAGTGCCTCGGAGGAGTTCCTGGCCGAGAGCGCGATCGGCGAGGACACCTACGTCCGTTGCCTCGAGTCCGGCTACGCCGCGAACGTCGAGGCCGTCAAGACGCTGGCGCCCGAGGCGATCCCGTTCGACGGGCTGCCCGACGCGAAGGTGTACGACACCCCCGGCACCGAGACCATCGACACTCTCGTCGAGTGGGCCAACGGCGCGGACCTCGGCAAGACCGTGACCGGCGCCGACACCCTGAAGAACATCATGGTCAAGACCCGGGTGCCGGGCGGGGAGTGGGAACTGCTCGCCATCGGCATCCCCGGCGACCGTGAGGTCGACGAGAAGCGCCTCGAGGCCTCGCTGGAGCCGGCCGAGTACGTGCTCATCACCGAGACCGACTTCAAGAACAACCCGTTCCTCGTCAAGGGCTACATCGGCCCGAAGGCGTTGCAGGAGAACGGTATCCGCTACCTCGTCGACCCGCGCGTGGTCGACGGCACCAGCTGGATCACCGGCGCCGACGAGGAGGGCAAGCACGTCGTCGGCCTCGTCGCCGGCCGCGACTTCACCCCGGACGGCACCATCGAGGCCGCCGAGGTGCGCGACGGCGACCCGTCGCCCGACGGCGCCGGACCGCTGGTCGCGGCCCGCGGCATCGAGGTCGGTCACGTCTTCCAGCTGGGCCGCAAGTACACCGACGTGTTCTCCGTCGACGTGCTCGGCGAGAACGGCAAGCCGGTCCGGCCCACCATGGGCTCCTACGGCATCGGCGTCTCGCGCCTGGTCGCGGTGATCGCCGAGCAGATGCACGACGAGAAGGGCCTGCGCTGGCCGGCCGAGGTGTCGCCGGCGAACGTGCACCTGGTGATCGCGAACAAGGACGACGCCGCCCGCGAGGGTGCCGAGGGCCTGGCCGCCGAACTGGACCGGGCCGGGCTGTCGGTGATCCTCGACGACCGCAAGGCCTCGCCGGGCGTGAAGTTCAAGGACTCCGAGCTGCTCGGGATCCCGCTGGTGGTCGTCGTCGGCCGCGGCTGGGCCGACGGCAAGGTGGAGCTGCGCGACCGCTTCACCGGCGAGTCCCGCGAGGTCGACGCCGACGGCGCGCTGGCGGAGATCCTCGCCGCCGTCCGCGGCTGACCCGAAACACCTGCAGTACCGGACCGGGCCGTCAGCTCTGACGGCCCGGTCCCGTGCGTTGAGCGGGAATTGCCGGTCCTACGGATCGACGCCCTACGGATCGGAATCGAAGCACCGTCCTCGCTGTGTCCGCGATCCTCGCCGCGGGGAGCTCGGTCGCGTCCGCGGTGACCCCTTGGGAAATCCTCGGTGCAGCGTGTACCAGGTTCGCGGCCGAACCCAACGACGATCCGATGAACTTCTCCGACTGTGCGGGCGCGGACCTGAGCAACACCGAGTAGGTGCCGGATTCGGGACCTACACGGTCACAGTCGAATCGCCGGCGACCGGCTCGCTCGGATCACTCGGCTTGCCGTTCTTCGGTAGCTAGATCGGCCCATTCGCGCCCGCCCCACCGCGCCACTGGACCGGGCCGTCAGCCGACGGCCCGGTCCAGTGCGTTCAGGCGGGCATCCTCCGCCGCCACCCGGCGCCGCTGCACGATCACGTGGGTGCCCCCGGCCACCGCGACCGCCCCGGCCGCCGCGGGCAACACCCAGCCGGCGTCCGGGACGTGGTGTGAGATCGCGGCGGTGAGCTCGACGACGCCGCGGAAGCCCCCGGTGCAGTAGTAGGCGAGCGCGCCCGCGGCCACCCAACGGGCCTGCAGCGCAGCGACATTGACCAGCGCCCGCCGCGGTTCGAGTCCCAGTTGTGCGCGGCGCTGGGACTCGCGGACCGCCGCCCGGTCCTGCGCGGTGGCCCGGGCGGCGAGTGGAAGCACCAGCACCGCGGCGCAGGCCAGGACGAGGGCGGTCTCGCCCGTGGGGCCCCGGCGCAGGGACACGGCCGCGAGCGTCAGCAGTCCGGCGGCCAGCGCGTACGTCCGGACGCGGGCCCACAGGTCCGCGCGCAGTGCAGGATCGCGGCGCAGTCGCCGGTAGCCGACGAACCCCACCGCGGACAGGGCGAGCAGCAGGACGGCGGTGAACATGTGGACGAGGCCCCTCGGGTCGGTGTGGTGAAGGCCTGGATCGTCCCACAGTCGGCCGGTGGGTCAGCGGCGGAGGCGGGCGTCGTACTCGGCGCGGTCGGCGTCGACGTCCAGGAACACCCGGTCGAGCCCGGTGACCTTCCGCATCCGGCGGGCGAGCGGCCGCGGCAGCAGCGGCCACGCCAGCACCGCGGACAGCCGGCCCGGCACCACGGCGCGGCGACGTCCGGTGCGCAGCACCGCCACCACGGCGTCGGCGACCCGTTCCGGCGGGATCGGCGCGATCAGCCGGCCCGGGTGGGTGCCGGTCAGCAGGCCGGTGTCGGTGAACGACGGCAGCACCGTGCTCACCCGCACCCCGAGCGGTGCCAGTTCGGCGTCGGCCGCGTCACCGAAGCACAGCACCGCGGCCTTGGTGGCGTTGTAGACGGCCATGCCCGGCACCGGGATGCAGCCCGCCACCGAGGCGACGTTGACGATCCGGCCACCGCCGGACGCCGCCATGGCCCGGCCGGCGGCGCGGGTGCCGTTCAGCACCCCGCGCAGGTTGACGTCGACGGTCGTGTCGACGATCTCGTCGTCCTGGTCGAGCAGCGCGCCGAGCGGCATCACCCCGGCGTTGTTCACCCAGCCCCACGGCTGCCCGACGCTCGACTGCACACCGGTGAGGAAGGCCTGCACCGACGCGCGGTCGGTGACGTCGAGGACGGCGCCGTGCAGGCCGTCGGCCTCGGCAGTGCGCCGCACCGCGGCCTCGTCGACGTCGCCGATCGCGACCCGGGCGCCGGCCTCGCGCAGCGCCTGCGCGGTGGCCCGGCCGATGCCCCGCGCCCCGCCGGTGACCACGACGACCCGGCCGGTGAGGTCGGTTCTGCTCATGGGTGGATCTCCTTCGGGTCGTGGATCCTTCGGTGCCGCACCGCGACCAGCGCGCGGGTGCCGGCGTTCATCGCCCGCAGCAGCGGCCCGCGCAACCGGTCCGGGTAGGCGGTGGCGACGCGCTGGGTGGTGACGGTCTGCGGTTCGGTGTAGCGGACGATGCCCTCGCGGCCGTGCCGTCGGCCGGACCCGCTGGTGCGCATGCCGCCCATCGGGGCGCCCAGCGAGGCGATCGCCGACAGGTATCCGTCGTTGACGTTCACCGAACCGGCGACCACCTCGGCCGCGATCCGGCGGCCGCGCCGCAGGTCCCGGGTCCAGACGCTGGCGCTGAGGCCGTACTCGCCGTCGTTGGCCAGCCGGACCGCCTCCGCGTCGGACGCCACCCGGTGCACGGAGACCACGGGGCCGAAGGTCTCCTCGGCGTACACCGCCATCTCCGGGGTGACACCGGTGAGCACGGTCGGCTCGTGGAAGAGCGGGCCCAGGTCCGGCCGGGCCCGGCCGCCGGTGCGCACGGTCGCGCCCTTGGACACCGCGTCCGCGACGTGCTTTTCGGTGGCCTCGAGCTGACGCAGCGAGGTGAGCGAGCCCATGTCCACGTCGTAGCCGTACCCGGCGCCGACCCGCAGCCGGGCGGTGCGGGCGGTCAGTTCGGCGAGGAAGCGCTCGAACACCTTCTCGTGCACGTAGATCCGCTCGATCCCGATGCACATCTGCCCGGCGTTGGAGAACACCGCCTGCACCGCGCCGCGGGCGGCGGCGGTGACGTCGGCGTCCGCGCACACGATCATCGGGTTCTTGCCGCCGAGCTCGAGCGAGGCCCCGATCAGCCGGTCGGCGCAGCGCCGGGCGATCTCCCGGCCGGTGGCGGTCGAACCGGTGAAGCTGAGGTAGTCCACCGCGTCCACCAGTGCGGGCCCGAGCAGCCGTCCGGGGCCGGCGACCACCTGCCACACCGGCTCGGGCAGCCCGGCCCGCACGGCCAGCTGCCGCGCGTAGAGCAGGGTCAGCGGGGCCTGCGAGTCCGCCTTGCTGAGCACGGCGTTGCCGGCCAGCAGCGCCGGGATCACGTCCCCGACGGCCAGGAACAGCGGGTAGTTCCACGGGGCAATCACCCCGACCAGCCCCTTGGGGCGGTAGCCGACGCGGGCGGTCACCAGGCCGGGCACCGCGCCGCGGGTGCGGCGTTCGCCGAGGTAGCCGGCGCTGTGCGCGGCGTAGTGCAGCGCGGTGACGACGACGCCCTGCACCTCCACCGCCGCGTGGATGCGGGCCTTGCCGGTCTCCCACTGCATGAGGTCGCAGAGCCGGTCGTGGTGCTCGACCAGCAGCCGGGCGAAGCGGGCCGCGACCGCCTGCCGGTCCCGGACCGGCCGGGCCGCCCACTGCCGCTGCGCCGTTCGGCCGACGGCCGCCGCGGCGGCAACGGACTCGACCGGGGTCTGCGGGACCGCGGGGAGCGGCTCGCCGGTGAACGGTGCGGCGGCGCAGGAGAACTCGGTGGATGCGGGCAGCTGGTCCAGCAGGGCGTCGAGGGCGGTCGTGGTCAGCACGGCGCACCTGCTCGGGTGCGGCCGACGGTCACCACACGAGTCGGGCGAGGTACCTCTCGGCGTAGCGGCGCACCGCGGCGGGGTCGGTGCTGTCCAACTGCCCGTGGGGGAGCAGCATCAGTGACATCGCGACGCGGATGAGTATCTCCGAGACCGCGAGCAGGTCCTCCTCGGGCATCTCGGCGCCGCTGTGCCGCAGCGTCGCGGCGACCCGGACCGAGGTGACCGCGATCGGCGCCCCCTCCGTGCGGGTGGCCACCTCGACCATCAGCTCCGGCTCGCTCTCGAGGATCCGTCCGAGCAGCGGAATCTCCCGCGTCAGCTCGATGCCCCGGGCGAAGCACTCGACCACGGCGCGGGCCGGGTCGAGCTCCCGGGCGACGAGGTCGAGCTGGTCGAAGAACAGCCCCGCCTCCCGCAGGATCAGCACCTCGACCAGGGCGTCCTTGTTCGGGAACCGCCGGTAGAGGGTGCTGCGGCTGATCCCCGCGCGCTTGGCGACGTCGTCCATGTTGGTGCGCCGGATCCCGTAGCGCTCGAACTCGTCGCGGGCGGCGTCGAGCATCGCCTGCTCCGCGGTCGCGGCGGGCACTGCAACGGGTCCTGGTCGGGTTGTCATCGTGCGCCAGCATATCCATCGTCAGATCGCCCGCAGCGTCACCGGCAGGCGGTCCTTCGGGACCGGCAGCGTGGAGTTGTCGAGCTTCCAGGTGTAGTCCGCGGGTACCGACCACTCGTACTCGAGCAGCAGGTTGTGCATGATCGTCTTGATCTCCATCTGGGCGAAGTACAGGCCGATGCACTTGTGCACGCCGCCGCCGAAGGGCATCCACGCGTAGCGGTGCGACTTGTCCTCGGCGCGTTCGGGGGAGAAGCGGTCCGGGTCGAAGCGTTCGGGATCGGTCCACAGGTCCGGGTTGTGGTGGTTGACCATGCCCACCGCGCTGACGTAGGTGCCCTTCGGGACGAAATGCCCGTTGATCTCGGTGTCCTCCAGCGCCCGTCGGGCCAGTCCGGGCACCGGCGAGTTCAGCCGGAGAGATTCCTTCATCACGGCGTCGAGCACCGTGAACTCGCCGAGGTTGTCGTAGTTGATCTCACGCGGCAGCGAACGCGACTGGGCCCGCGCCCGGTCCTGCCACTCGGGATGTTTGGCCAGGTAGTACGCCATGGTGGTGAGGGTGATCGTCGAGGTGTCGTGCGCGGCCATCAGCACGAAGATCATGTGGTTGACCACGTCGTCGTCGGTGAAGGTGTGACCCTCCTCGGACCGGGCGTGGCAGAGCACCGAGAAAAGGTCGGTCGTCTCGGCGGCGCGCTTGGCGGGGAGGTGCCGGCGGAAGAACTCCTCGAGCACGCGACGGCCGGCCAGCCCCTTGGACCACTTGGTTCCCGGAATGTCCTTGCGGATGATGGACATTCCGGCGTTGACGCAGTCGACGAAGGCCTTGTTGATCCGATCGGCCTCGTCGCGCGGCAGATCCATCCCGAGGAAGATCGCCAGGGCCAGGTCCAGGGTGAGGGCCTTGAGCTCGTCCAGGACGAGCACGTTCGTGCCGGTGGGAAGGCGTTCGACGCCCCGGCGCAGCATCGGCTGCATCTCGTCCAGGTAGCCGCGCAGGTGCTTGTTGTTGAAGGCCTGTTGCAGGATCAGCCGGTGGTGGCGGTGCTCCTCGAAGTCCATCAACAGGATGCCGCGGCGGAAGAAGGGGCCGATGAGGAAACCCCAGGCGGGTTCGGCGGCCAGCGCCTTCTGCCGGTTCATGGCCACCGCCTCGGTGCCGTCGGCCGTGAGCGGGACGGCGAACACCAGGCCGAACGCCTTGACGTAGGTGATGTCCCCGAAGGCCGCGCGGCGGCGGGCCACCAGCTCGATCGGGTTGCGGAAGAACCGGAGGAGTTCGAGCACCCCGGGGTCGCCGGTGCCGTAGATCGGCTTCAGGTCGCTGCCGGCGGGGGGCGGGGCCAGCACGTTGGTGCGCACAGTCGATCTCCTAG
>NZ_JBFUJP010000093.1:0-18633 GCF_056401315.1 Rhodococcus sp. P4_F5
GTGTCCAGGCGACCGCCAAGGTGCTCGAGAAGGCCGGCATGAAGATCGGCGACCTCGACCTGTTCGAGGTCAACGAGGCCTTCGCGTCCGTCGCACTGTCCTGGGCTCGGGTGCACGGCCCGGACATGGACAAGGTCAACGTCAACGGCGGCGCCCTGGCCCTCGGACACCCCGTGGGCAGCACCGGATCCCGGCTGATCACCACCGCGCTGCACGAGCTCGAGCGGACGGACAAGTCCACCGCGCTGATCACCATGTGCGCCGGCGGCGCGCTGGCCACCGGCACCATCATCGAGCGGATCTGATCCGACGATGAAGCGCCCACCGTTGCTCGATACGAATTTCACCCGCTCCATCATCAAGTGGATGGCGAAGTCGAACGTGATCGCGTACCGGGCCACCGGTGGGCGCATCGGAGGCAAGTGGCGGGTCGGCAGCGCCGCGAAGAGCGGTCTGCCGATCTGCCTGCTCACCACCACCGGCCGCAAGTCCGGCGAGCCGCGGGTGAGCCCGCTGCTGTTCCTGGAAGACGGCGACCGGGTCGTGCTGGTCGCCTCGCAGGGCGGCCAGCCCAAGAATCCGCTGTGGTACCTGAACCTGAAGGCCGACCCCAACGTGAAGGTCCAGATCCGTTCCGACGTGCGCCATCTGGTCGCGAAGGTTGCGGACGATGCCGAGCATGCGGAGCTGTGGCCCAAGCTGGTGGCGATGTACCCCGAGTTCGACGACTACCAGTCCTGGGTCGAGCGGAAGATTCCCGTCGTCGTGTGTGCGTAGCAATCACGCCCCATCTGACAGAGAATGCGTGAGAGAGCCCGCGCCGGCGCCCACACCGCGTCGCGCCCGCTCCGGACGTTGCACACTCGACGGATAGGGAGATTTGTCATGACGGCAGGGCCCCAGGACCAGATCATCGACCGCCGGGAGATTGCCTCGGCGCTGCTGCGCGCACTCGACCTTCGCCACGAGATCCTCGACGCGATCGTCGACAGCGACGACCACGCGGCGGCGGTCAGCACTGTGGCCCAGCTGCTCGGCACCACCGAAACGAACGCGAATGTGGTGCTGGGCCTTCAGCTCGGGCGCCTGACCAAGCTCGAGCGGGACAAGATCCGGGACGAACTCTCGAACCTCGACGCGACCCTCAAATGGCTGCCCGAGCAGCGGCCGTTCAGCACCGGCGAGGGCGTGTCCCTGCGGCCGTTCAGCCAGAGCGACTCGGACGCCGAACTGTTCCGACGTCGCTCCGCCGAGCAGCTCGGCGACGACGGCCAGCCGTGGCCCGCCGACCGGGTGGAAGCCGAGCGGCGCGCGGGCCTGCGCCGAGTCGACGACGAGTCGGCCGCCTGGTTCGTCGCCGAGCGAAAGGCGGGCGACCACGCCGAGTGCGTCGGCCTGGTCTTCGGCGAACTCACCGGCAGCGAGGTCGAACTCGCGGTGTGGGTCGCCCCCGACGCGCGCAAGCAGGGCGTCGGCACCGCGGCGATCAAGCAGTCCCGCTCCGAACTGGCCGCCTTCTTCCCGGGCAGCATCGTCGTCGTCCGCACCCCCGCGTAGGAGCCGAGACCCCGAAGACGCCGCTGGGCGCGTCCGGTATCCCATCGGGATCCGGACGCGCCCAGCGTCGTTGTGCTGCCTACGCGCCGTAGACCGGCGTCGGCACCTCGGCCTTGGCCAGCAGGTCCGCGACGACGGGACCGATCTCCTTGGGGTCCCAGCGGTCACCCTTGTCCTGGCTGGGGCCGTGCCGCCAGCCCTCGGCGACGGTGATCTTGCCGCCCTCGACCTCGAACACCCGGCCGGAGACGTCCTTCGACTCGGCGCTCGCGAGCCAGACCACCAGCGGGGAGATGTTCTCCGGCGCCATCGCGTCGAAGCCCTCCTCCGGTGCGGCCATCGCCTCGGCCATCGCGCCGCCGGCGCCGACGGTCATCCGGGTGCGGGCGGCGGGGGCGATCGCGTTGACCGAGACGCCGTAGTTCTTCAGCTCGGCCGCGGCCTGGATGGTCATCTCCGCGATGCCGGCCTTGGCCGCCGCGTAGTTGCCCTGGCCGATGGAGCCCTGCAGGCCCGCACCCGAACTGGTGTTGATGATCCGCGCGTCCACCGGACGGCCTGCCTTGGACTCCGCGCGCCAGTAGGCGGCGGCGTGGCGCAGCGGGGCGAAGTGGCCCTTGAGGTGCACCCGGGTCACCGAGTCCCACTCCTGCTCGCTCATCCCGACCAGCATGCGGTCGCGCAGGAAGCCGGCGTTGTTGACCAGCACGTCGAGCCCACCGAACGTGTCGATGGCCGTCCTGACGAGGTTCTCCGCGCCCGCCCAGTCCGCGACGTCGTCACCGTTGACGACGGCCTGGCCGCCGGCCGCGATGATCTCCGCGACGACCTGCTCCGCCGGGCTCTCGCCGGTCGTGGAGCCGTCCGCGCCGGCGCCGATGTCGTTGACGACGACCTTCGCACCCTCGGCCGCGAAGGCCAGCGCGTGCGCCCGGCCGATGCCCCGGCCCGCACCCGTCACGATGACGACGCGGCCGTCCACCAATCCACTCACTTGTTCTCCTCTGTGTCTGCCGCCGCCAGGAAGGCGGGGCGCTCGCCGCCGCCGTGGACGGTCAGTGTCGAACCGCTGACGTAGGACGCCAACGGTGATGCCAGGAATGTCGCACAGTTTCCGATGTCCGCGGGCTGCGCCATCCGACCCAGCGGGACTGTCGCGCCGACCGCGGCGAGGCCGTCGGGTCCGCCGTAGTGCAGGTGAGACTGCTCGGTTTCGACCAGTCCGACGACCACCGAGTTGACCCGCACCCGCGGCGCCCACTCCACCGCCAGGCTCGTGGACAGGCTGTCGATGCCGGCCTTCGCGGCGCCGTAGGCCGCGGTGCCGGGCGACGGCCGGGCCCCGCTGACGCTGGAGATGTTGACGATCGACCCGCCCGTCTCCTGGCGCTGCATGACGGCGTTCGCGGTCTGCGCGACGAGCAGCGGCGAGAGCAGGTTCAGCTCCACGATCTTCGAGTGGAAGCGCGGGCTGGCGTCCGCGGCCAGCGCGAAGGGCGCACCGCCCGCGTTGTTGACGACGGTGTCCAGGCGCCCGTGGGTGGCGACGATCGAGTCGATCATCGCCTGCACCTGTTCGGGGTCGCGGACGTCGCAGGCAATGAACTCCGCCGCCCGTCCGTCCACCTCGACCGGCTCGTCGCCGGGCCGTCGCGCGCAGGTCACCACGGTTGCGCCCGCCCCGAGGAAGGCGCGGCTGATACCCGCACCGACCCCTCGCACACCGCCGGTGACCAGCACCACGTTGCCGTCCAGACCTAGATCCACCTGTACCTCCGCTGTCAGGGATTCTCTGCGGGCCGGGGGTGCATCCGTCCCCTCGGGACGAACTCCGGCCTGACCCGCAGGTGTGCTAACTTACCAAGCAATCGCTTGGTTTGGCGACCTACCTAAGGAATCACGATGGGAATCACTTCCAAATCCGACGGGTCCGGCATCACCACGGTCACCGTCGACTACCCGCCTGTGAACGCAATCCCCTCGAAGGGATGGTTCGAACTGGCCGACGCAATCCGCGAAGCCGGCCAGGACATGGACACCCACGTGGTGATCCTTCGAGCCGAGGGCCGCGGCTTCAACGCCGGCGTCGACATCAAGGAGATGCAGGCCACCGAGGGCCACGGCGCCCTGATCGACGCCAACCGCGGCTGCGCGGCCGCCTTCTCCGCGGTCTACGACTGCGAGGTTCCCGTCGTGGTGGCGGTCAACGGTTTCTGCGTCGGCGGCGGCATCGGCCTGGTCGGCAACGCTGACGTCATCGTCGCGTCCGACGATGCGATCTTCGGCCTGCCGGAGGTCGACCGCGGCGCACTCGGTGCGGCCACGCACCTCTCCCGCCTGGTCCCCCAGCACATGATGCGCACGCTGTACTACACGGCCAAGAACGTCGACGCCCAGACCCTCAAGCACTTCGGGTCCGTCTACGACGTCGTCCCGCGCGAAGATCTCGACGCCTGCGCACTGAAGATCGCCGGCGAGATCGCCGCCAAGGACACCCGGGTGATCCGGCGTGCCAAGGAAGCCATCAACCGCATCGACGTGATGGACGTGCACACCAGCTACCGGATCGAGCAGGGCTTCACGTTCGAGCTGAACCTGGCGGGCGTGGCGGACGAGCACCGCGACGAGTTCGTCGCGACGGGCAAGCCGAAGTCGAACAGCACCGCAGCCAAGGAAGAGGGCAAGTAATGGCCGAGAAGCGCAACAAGCGCCGCTCACTGGACGAGGCAGTCGCCGGCATCCAGAGCGGGATGACCGTCGGCATCGGCGGCTGGGGCTCACGGCGCAAGCCGATGGCGCTGGTCCGTGCGCTCCTGCGGAGCGACGTGAAGGACCTGACCGTCGTCGGGTACCTCGGCCCGGACCTCGGCCTGCTGATCTCCGCCGGCAAGGTCAAGCGCGCCTACTACGGCTTCGTGTCCCTGGACTCGGCACCGTTCTACGACCCCTGGTTCGCCCAGGCCCGCGTCGCGGGGACCATCGAGTCCCGCGAGATGGACGAGGGCATGGTCAAGGCCGGCCTGCAGGCCGCCGCCGCGCGCCTGCCGTTCCAGCCGATCCGCGCCGGCCTCGGCTCGGACGTGCAGACCGTCTGGGGCGACGAGCTCAAGACCGTCACGTCCCCGTACCCGGACGCGGACGGCCGCGTCGAGACCGTGCTGGCCATGCCCGCGCTGAACCTCGACGCCGCACTCGTGCACCTGGACCTGGCCGACGACCGCGGCAACGCCGCATACACCGGTGTGGACCCGTACTTCGACGACCTGTTCTGCCTCGCGGCCGAGCAGCGCATCCTCAGCGCGGAGAAGATCGTCTCCACCGAGGAGCTCGTCGCGGCCGTCCCGCGTCAGGCCCTGATCCTGAACCGCGCGATGGTCGACAGCGTGAGCGAGGCCCCCAACGGAGCCCACTTCACCTTCGCCGGCGACTACAAGCGCGACGAGAAGTTCCAGCGCCACTACGCCGAGTCCGCCAAGACCCCCGAGGCGTGGCAGGCATTCGCCGAGACCTACCTTTCCGGCAGCGAAGCCGACTACCAGGCCGCCGTGCGCAAGTTCGCAGAGGAGCAGAAGTCATGACCGAGGTAACCCGCGCGGAGTACTGCGCCATCGCCTGCGCCGACATGTTCGCCGATTCCGGCGAGATCTTTGCCTCCCCGATGGCGACGCTGCCGCTGATCGGCGCCCGCCTGGCGAAGCTCACCACCGAGCCGGACCTGCTCATCACCGACGGCGAGGCCCTGATCCTGGCCGACGCCCCGGCGATCGGCGCCACCGCGCCCATCGAGGGCTACATCCCGTTCTCGAAGGTGTTCGACGTGGTCGCGTCCGGCCGTCGCCACGTGGTGATGGGCGCCAACCAGCTGGACAAGCACGGCAACCAGAACCTCTCCGCGTTCGGCCCGCTGGACAAGCCGACCCGCCAGATGTTCGGCCTGCGCGGCGCGCCCGGCAACTCCATCAACCACGCCACCAGCTACTGGGTGGGCAAGCACTCCACCCGCGTGTTCACCGAGAAGGTCGACGTCGTGTGCGGCGTCGGATACGACAAGGTGGACCCGGAGAACCCGGCGTTCCGCTTCCTGAAGAACTACCAGGTGGTCACGAACCTGGGCGTGTTCGACTACGCGGGCCCCGGCCAGACGATGCGCGCAGTGAGCCTGCACCCCGGCGTCACCGCCGAGGACGTCAAGGCCAACACCTCGTTCGAGGTCGCGGGCCTGGCCGAGGCCGGCGTCACCCGCGAGCCCAGCGAGGAGGAGCTGCGCCTGATTCGCGAGGTCCTGGACCCGCGCAGCCTGCGTGACCGCGAGGTCTCGCTGTGACCGCCCTGCTCAAGACGCCGTTCACCGAACTGGTCGGCATCGAGCACCCGATCGTGCAGACGGGCATGGGCTGGGTCTCCGGCCCGCGCCTGACCGCGGCCACCTGCAACGCCGGCGGCCTCGGCATCCTCGCCTCGGCGACGATGACCTACGAGGAGCTCGAGGTCGCGATCGCGAAGACCAAGCAGCTCACCGACAAGCCGTTCGGCGTCAACATGCGCGCCGACCTCTCGGATGCCTCCCAGCGGTGCGACCTGCTGATCCGCGAGGGCGTCAAGGTCGCCTCGTTCGCGTTGGCGCCCAAGAAGGACCTGATCGCCAAGCTCAAGGACAACGGCATCGTCGTCATCCCGTCGATCGGTGCCGCCAAGCACGCCGTCAAGGTCGCCTCCTGGGGCGCCGACGCGGTGATCGTGCAGGGCGGCGAGGGCGGCGGACACACCGGCGGCGTCGCGACGACGCTGCTGCTGCCGTCCGTGCTCGACGCGGTCGACATCCCGGTCGTCGCCGGCGGCGGCTTCTTCGACGGCCGCGGCCTGGCCGCGGCGCTGTCCTACGGCGCCGCCGGCGTCGCGATGGGCACCCGTTTCCTGCTCACCAGCGATTCGGCGGTGCCGGACTCGGTCAAGCAGGAGTACCTCAAGCGCGGCCTGACGGACACCACGGTGTCCGTGAAGGTCGACGGCATGCCGCACCGGGTGCTCAACACCGACCTGGTCAACAGCCTGGAGAAGTCCAGCTACGCCAAGGGACTGGTCGCGGCGACCAAGAACGCGATGAAGTTCAAGGCCATGACCGGCATGAAGTGGTCGACCCTCGCCAAGGAGGGCATCGGCATGAAGAGGGCCGGCGACAAGACGTTGCAGCAGATCATCATGTCCGCCAACACCCCGATGCTGCTCAAGGCCGGACTGGTCGACGGCAACACCGAGGCGGGCGTGCTGGCGTCCGGCCAGGTAGTCGGCATGATCGACGACCTGCCGAGCTGCCAGGAACTGATCGACCGGATCATGACCGATGCCGTGGCACGGATCGACGCGTTGGGCGCCCTGCGCGTCTGACGCGCCGGTCACCTCGCCGATGGGCGCCGTCACCCGTTCACGCGGGTGCCGGCGCCCTTCCGCCGTCGCGGGGCGCAACCGCCGGGCGTTCAGCCCTGCCGGGCCTCGATCCGGGCCCGGACCTCGGGGCGCCGCAGCGGCGGAACCGTCGGCGGCGGCTGCTTACGGGCCGGCAAGACCCCGAGCAGTCGCGTGGTGGTCGCGGTGACCTCCGCGACGGCCCGCTCGAACGGGTCCCGGGTGGCGTCGGTGACCTTCTGGATCCCGCTCACCTTCCGTACGTACTGCCGCGCCGCCGCCTCGATCTCCTCCCCGGTGGCGGCGGGCTCGAGCCCGCGGAGTTCGGTGATGTTTCGGCACATGCCCCGACGATAGTCCCGGGCGGCGCCGCGTGCGGGTGCCCGCGGATCCGGGCTTCGGCCCCCTCGCCGGGTACCGGCACGCATTGTCCAATGGGGCACAACGACTCCGGTATTGTCCGCCCTTGTGAAGCTTTCGTCAGATCGCCCCGCTGAAGCGAGCGGCCCGGGCCGGCCACGCGACCCGCAGGTGGACCTCGCGGTTCTGCAGGCAACGGTCGATCTGTTGGTCGAGTCCGGATACCAGAAGACCACGATCCAGGCCATTGCACGGCGCGCGCAGGTGAGCGCGCCCGCCATCTACCGCCGCTGGGCGACGCGCGAGATGATCATCGAGGACGCCATCTTCCAGCTGCAGACCGGCGACGTGCCGCCTGCCACCGAGGATCTGCACGCTGACCTGCTCGCCTGGACCCGGCAGTTCCTGGACCGCACCGCCGATCCGGCCGCCCGGTCGGCCATCCCCGGACTGCTCTCGGCCTACCACCACCACGACGGCGTCCACGAGCGTCTGGTGCAGCGCGCCGAACTGCCCATCCGCACCGCTCTCGTCGCGCGGGTGCTCAAGGAAGTGCCGAACCCGGGCCCCGAGGCCGCCGCCACCGCCGAGACCGTCTTCGACCTGCTGGTCTCCGCCACCATGATCCGCGGCGTCTCCCGCGGCTACGAGGACGCCGACGAGTGGTGCCGGCGGATCGCGGACGCGCTGTACGCGCTCATCCGCACGCTGTCCTGACCCACCCGCATACGACTGCAGGGCACCCGCTTCGGCCTGAGCCGAACACGGATGCCCTGCGGTGCAGCGGCGCGGTGGGTCAGCCCAGGCGCTCGATGATGGTGACGTTGGCCGTGCCGCCACCCTCGCAGATGGTCAGCAGGCCGTAGCGGCCGCCGGTGCGCTCGAGCTCGTTGAGCAGGGTGGCCATCAGCTTGGTGCCGGTGGCGCCGAGCGGGTGGCCGAGCGCGATCGCACCGCCGTTGACGTTGACCTTGGCCGGGTCTGCGCCGATCTCCTTGATCCAGGCGAGCACGACGGGCGCGAAGGCCTCGTTGATCTCGATCAGGTCGATGTCGTCGATGGTGAGGCCGGTCTTGGCGAGCGCGTGCTGGGTGGCCGGGATCGGCGCGCTCAGCATGAAGATCGGGTCGTCGCCGCGGGCGCTCATGTGGTGGATCCGCGCGCGGGGCTTGAGGTTGTGCTTGGCGACGGCCTCCTCGGAGGCGAGCAGCAGCGCGCTGGCGCCGTCGGAGATCTGGCTGGCGACGGCCGCCGTGAGGCGTCCGCCCTCGACCAGCACGTTCAGGCCGGCCATCTTCTCGAGGCTGGTCTCACGCGGGCCCTCGTCGGTGGTGAACTCACCGACCGGGACGATCTCCTTCTCGAAGCGCCCCTCGGCGATGGCCGCCTTGGCACGCTCGTGGCTCTGCAGAGCCCAATTCTCGAGGTCCTCGCGGCTGACGTCCCACTTGTCGGCGATCATCTCGGCGCCGCGGAACTGCGACACCTCCTCGTTGCCGTAGCGCTCGGTCCAGCCCTTCGACTCGGCCGTGGGAGTGGTGAAGCCGTACTGCTGGCCGACGATCATTGCGGCGGAGATCGGGATCTGGCTCATGTTCTGCACGCCGCCGGCGATGATGAGGTCGGCGGTGCCGGCCAGGATCGCCTGCGCACCGAACTGGATGGCCTGCTGGCTCGAGCCGCACTGGCGGTCGACGGTGACACCGGGCACGTGCTGCGGCAGGCCCGCGGCCAGCCACGACATGCGCGCGATGTTGCCGGCCTGGCCACCGATCGCGTCGACGCAGCCGAAGATGACGTCGTCGACGTCCGACGGGTCGATGCCGGTGCGCTCGACGACGGCCTTGATGACGTGCGCGCCCAGGTCGATCGGGTGAACGGGAGCCAGGCTGCCGTTCTTCTTGCCGATCGGGGTACGGATGGCGTCGACGATGTATGCCTCGGGCATGGGAAACTCCTACGGTTCGGGTCGAGAGTTAAGAAGCCGGTCGTGACTGGGGGCTGGCGAGCCCGTCGAGCACGATCGCCAGGTACTGCTTGGCCACGGTTTCGGCGGTCATCGGGCCGCCCGGCCGATACCAGCGGACTGCCACCCACACGGTGTCGCGCATGAAGCGGTAGACCAGTTCGACGTCGATGTCGGGACGGAAGCTGCCGTCCTCGATGCCGGACTCGAGCACCGAGACCCACAGGCCGCGGAACTCCCGGTTGCGCTCGGTGATGTAGTCGAACCGCTCGCTGCCGAGGAGGTGCTTGGCCTCGTCCTGGTAGATCGCCACCGCGGCGTGCGACTGGTCGATGGAGTCGAACGACGCGACCACCAGCGCCTCGAGGGTGGCCCGGGCGCCAAGTCCCGCGTCCACGATCGCACGGTATCGGCCGAACAGGTCGTCGAGGAAGTGCTTGAGGATCTCGTCGACCATCGACTCCTTCGAGTCGAAGTGGTGGTAGAGACTGCCGGAGAGGATTCCGGCGGCATCGGCGATGTCGCGGACGGTCGTCGCGCGCATCCCACGTTCGGCGAACAGCGAGGCCGCCAGCTCGAGCAGCTCGGCTCTACGGCCGGACTTGCTGGCAGGCTCTTCGGCGGCACGGGGCGGAGGGGTCACCACTACATCGTAGCAACCAAGCGCTTGTTAGGGTATCGGCATGTCTGAAAACTCCACATGCGCCGTCGTGACCGGCGGCTCGGGCGGGATCGGGGTCGAGATCAGCAGGCTCCTGGCCGCGCGCGGACTGCCGGTTGCCATGACCTACCACTCCAACGCCGACCGCGCCGCCGCCCTGGTCGAGGAGATCACCGCGGCGGGCGGGCGGGCCCACGCCGCCCGCGTCGACCTGGCCGACACCGACCGGGTCGCGACCTGGGCCCAGCAGCTCTGCACCGAGTTCGGCGAGCCGTCGGTGCTGGTGCACGCGGCCGGGCCACACATCCCGATGGTGCACCTGTCGAAGGTCTCCCCCGCCACCTACTCCGAGCACCTGGGCGCCGAGGCAACCGCCTTCTTCGCGCTGGTGCACGCGTTCCTGCCGGCCCTGCGCCGCACCGCGGGCTCGGTGGTCGCGGTGACGACGGCGGCCACCGACCGGTACCCGGTCCGCGACGGCCTGTCCGCGGGCACCAAGGGCGCGGTCGAGGCGCTGGTGCGCGGCTTCGCCGCCGAGGAGGGCCGGTTCGGCGTGCGCTTCAACGCCGTCGGCCCCGGCATGCTCACCGACGGGATGGCCGAGCGACTGATGGGCGGCGGCGACCTCGACGAGCGCGCCCAGGCCGCCGCAATGAGCCGTATCCCGTTGGGCCGCTACGGTTCCGCCGCCGACATCGCCGAGGCCGTCTGCTTCCTGGCGAGCGACAAGGCCGGTTTCGTCACCGGCCAGAAGCTGAACGTCGACGGCGGCTACACGGTCTAGGCGGCCTCGCCACCCCACCTCCCCCGAACGACCGAATGCGACATTCGTTCAGTTGAACTGAACGAATGTCGCATTCGGTCGATGTCGGGGCGCCGAGGACGCCCGCCTGACGCCTAGGCGCGCTGGCTGGAGATGGAGACGATCTCGCCGGTGAGGTAGGTGGTGTAGTCACTGGCCAGCATCGCGATGGTCGCGGCGATCTCCCACACCTCTGCGGCGCGGCCGAAGGCCTCGCCCTCGGCCAGCTTGTCGAGCAGCTCCTCGCTGGTGACCTTCGCCAGGAAGGCGTGCCGGGCGATGGACGGCGCGACGGCGTTGATGCGGACGCCGTACTCGGCGGCCTCGATCGCGCTGCAGCGGGTCAGCGCCATGACGCCGGCCTTGGCCGCGGCGTAGTGCGCCTGCGAGTGCTGCGCGCGCCAGCCGAGCACCGACGCGTTGTTCACCAGGACGCCGTTGTGCTCGACGCTCTTGAAGTAGCGCAGCGCCGCGCGGGTGGCGCGGAAGGTGCTGGTGAGGGTGATGTCGAGGACGCGGTCCCACTGCTCGTCGGTCATGTCGACGACCGGGGTCTCGCCGCCGAGGCCGGCGTTGTTGACCAGGACGTCGATCCGGCCCAGCTGCTCGGCGGCAGAGGCGATCAGCGCGTCGACCTGCTCGGTGCTCGAGACGTCGCAGACGAACGAGGTGACCTGCTGGCCCGGGAACTCGGCGGCGAGCTTGTCGACGGTCTCGCCGAGGCGACGCTCGTGGAAGTCCGAGACCAGGACGTCGGCGCCCTCGAGCAGTGCGCGGCGGGCGGTGGCGAAGCCGATCCCGGTGCCCGCGGCCGCCGTCACGACGACCTTCTTGCCCTTGAGCAGGTTGTGGCCCTCGATCTCGACGGGTGCGGTGGCCAGGGGGGACTTGAACGACGCGGTCACGGGCGAGCCTCTCGGGGAAGTCCGAGCACGCGCTCGGCAATGATGTTTCGTTGGATTTCGTTGGAGCCGCCGTAGATGGTGTCGGCGCGGCTGAACAGGAACAGACGCTGCTGGTCGCTGAGGTCGGCATCCTCGCCGAACGCACCGTCGCCCGCGAGCAGTGACGACGCCCCGGCGACCTCCATCGCCAGTTCGCCGAGTCCGCGGTGCCAGTTGGCCCAGAGCAGCTTCGCCACGGAGGCCTCGCCGCCGTTGCCGGTGGCGTCGACCGAGGACAGCGTGCGCATGGCGTGCGCCCGCATCACCTGCAGGGCCACCCAGGCGCGGGTGAGCTTGTCCTTGATGACGGGGTCGGACGCGGCGCCGTTGCGCTCGGCGAGCTCGACGATCTCGGACAGTTCGCGGGCGAAGCCCACCTGCTGGCCGAGGGTGGAGATGCCACGCTCGAAGGTGAGCGTGCCCATCGCGACCGACCAGCCCTGGCCGACCTCGCCGACCACCAGGTCGGCGTCGGTGCGGGCGTCGTCGAAGAACACCTCGTTGAACTCGGAGGTACCGGTGAGCTGGACGATCGGGCGGACCTCGATGCCCGGCTGGTCCATCGGCACCAGCAGGTAGGACAGGCCCTTGTGGCGCTGCGAGCCCGGCTCGGTGCGCGCGACGACGAAGCACCACTGCGACAGGTGCGCCAGCGACGTCCACACCTTCTGGCCGTTGATCCGCCACTGGTCGCCGTCCAGGCGCGCCGAGGTGGTGACGGCGGCGAGGTCGGAGCCGGCGCCGGGCTCCGAGTAGCCCTGGCACCACAGCTCGCTGACGTTGTTGATGCCGGGCAGGAAGCGGCGCTTCTGCTCCTCCGTGCCGAACGCGATCAGCGTCGGGCCGAGCAGCTCCTCGCCCAGGTGGCTCACCCGCGCGGGCGCCCCGGACCGGGCGTACTCCTCGTGGAAGATGACCTGCTGGCTCAGCGTGGCCTCTTTGCCGCCGTACTCCTTGGGCCAGCCGAGGCAGGTCCACCCGGCGGCCGCGAGATGGCGGTCCCAGGCAAGTCTCTCCTCGAAGGCCTCGTGCTCACGGCCGGGTCCACCCTTGCCGCGCAGCGCGGCAAACTCGCCGGTGAGGTTGTCGGCCAGCCACTCGCGAACGGTGGCGGCGAACTGGTCGTCGTCTTTGGCTGTGTCCAGCCCCTGGCTTACATCCACACCGGTAGAGTAACCTACCAAGCACTTGCTTTGTAGAGGAGTCCGAGGAGTCCAGTGACCAGTGAAGTGAATACGACCCCCGCGGCGCTCGCGCGGGCCGCACGCGAGTTCGGTGACGCCGAGGCCATTGCCGACGGCGAGGTCCGGATCAGCTATGCGGACCTCCTCGACCGCGTCCGCACCACCGCCCGTGCGCTGATTGCCCGCGGCATCGAGCCCGGCGACCGCATCGCGGTGTGGGCCCCGAACACCTATCACTGGGTGGTCGCGGCGCTCGGCGCCCAGTACGCCGGCGCGGTGATCGTCCCGATCAACACCCGGTACACCGGCAGCGAGGCGCTCGACCTGGTGATCCGCACCCAGGCCAAGGCCCTGTTCGTCGTCGGGCCGTTCCTCAAGGCCGACCGCTACGCCGACCTGGTCCGGGCGGCCGCGCCGGGCGACCTCGACCACCTGCACACGGTGGTCCGGATCCCGTTCGACGACGCGCCGTCCGCCGACGGGATGATCGAGTGGACCGCCCTCGACGCGCTGGCCGAGTCGGTCGCCCCCGAGCGGGCCGACGCCCGCGCGCAGGCGGTGGGCCCGGACGACCTCGCGGACATCCTGTTCACGTCCGGCACCACCGGCAAGAGCAAGGGCGTGATGACCGCGCACCGGCAGACGATCGGCGTGGCGCGGGACTGGGCCGCCTGCGCGGAGGTCACCTCCGCCGACCGCTACCTGATCATCAACCCGTTCTTCCACACCTTCGGCTACAAGGCCGGGTTCCTGGTGTGCCTGCTGCACGGTGCCACCATCGTGCCGATGGCCCTGTTCGACGTGCCCACCGTGATGGCGACCATCGCGGCCGAGCGGATTTCGATCGTGCCCGGCGCGCCGACCATCCACCAGTCGATCCTCGACCTGCCGACCCGCGACGACTACGACCTGTCGAGCCTGCGGATCGCCATCACCGGCGCCGCCGCGGTCCCGGTCACCCTCGTCGAGCGCCTGCAGTCCGAGCTCAGCTACAAGGCCGTGCTCACCGCGTACGGGCAGACAGAGGCCGTCGTGGCCACCATGTGCCGCACCGACGACGACCCGGTCACCGTCTCGACCAGCTCCGGCCGCGCGGTACCCGGGATGGAGGTCCGGATCGGCGAGCAGGGCGAGATCCTGGTCCGCGGCGAGAACGTGATGCTCGGTTACCTCGACGACCCCGAGGCCACCGCGAAGACCATCGACGCCGACGGCTGGCTGCACACCGGCGACGTCGGCACCCTCGACGACCGCGGGTACCTCGACATCACCGACCGGCTCAAGGACATGTACATCTCGGGCGGGTTCAACGTCTATCCCGCCGAGATCGAGAACACGCTGGCCCGGATCGACGCCCTCGCGGAGTCCGCCGTGATCGGCATCCCCGACGAGCGGATGGGCGAGGTCGGGCGCGCATACGTCGTGGCCAAGCCCGGACACACCCTCGACGAGGCGGAGGTGCTGGCCTTCTGCAAGGAGCACCTCGCGAACTTCAAGGTCCCGCGCAACGTCAAGATCGTGAACTCGTTGCCGCGCAACCCCTCCGGCAAGGTACTCAAGAACGACCTGCGCGAGGGCAAGGCATGACCACACCCGACGCGGGCACCCCGGTCCCCGACGAGGGCGAGGTCGTCACCTACGAGGTCCGCGGCAAGGTCGCGGTTGTCACGATGAACCGGCCGAAGTTCCGCAACGCGCAGAACTCCGTGATGACCTATGCCCTCGACGCCGCCTTCCAGCGCGCCGTCGAGGACCCCGAGGTGAGCGCGATCGTGTTGGCCGGCAACGGCGAGCACTTCAGCGCCGGGCACGACATCGGCACCGTCGGCCGCGACCACCACGTGTCCTACGACAACAAGGCCGTCATGTGGTGGGACCACGTCGACCGCGAGGGCGGCGACCAGCGGTTCGCCCGCGAGATGGAGGTCTACCTCGGGATGTGCCGGCGGTGGCGCGAGCTGCCGAAGCCGACCATCGCCATGGTGCAGGGCGCCTGCATCGCGGGCGGGCTGATGCTGTCCTGGGTGTGCGACCTCATCGTCGCCTCCGACGACGCATTCTTCGCGGACCCCGTTGTCCGGATGGGTATTCCGGGCGTCGAGTACTTCGCGCACCCATGGGTGCTCGGGGTGCGCGGGGCCAAGGAGATCCTGTTCACCGGCGACCGCTTCACCGCGCAGCGCGCCTACGAGTGGGGCATGGTCAGCCGGGTGGTGCCGCGGGAGGACCTCGAGTCGACCGCGATGGACCTGGCCGACCGGATCGCGACCATGCCGCAGTTCGGACTCGCACTGACCAAGAAGGCCGTCAACCAGTGCGAGGACCTGATGGGCGTGCGGGCCGGCATGGACTCGGTGTTCGGTCTGCACCACTTCGCGCACGCACACAACGCCGAAATCGGCAAAGGGCCTCTGGGCGGCATGGACGCCACAGCAATGAAGCGCGGCGCAGCCGCGGCGATGAAGAAGGCTGGAGAAGAATAGTGGATCTCGAATTCGACGACGCCACAGTCGCATTCCGCGACGAGGTGCGCACGTTCCTCAAGGAGAACATCCCCGCGACGCCGCTGCCGCACATGGACACGGCCGAGGGCTTCGAGGCGCACCGGCAGTGGGAAGCCACCCTCGCCGACGCCCGCCTGTCGGTGGTGTCCTGGCCGGCCGAGTACGGCGGCCGCGACGCCACGCTCGAGCAGTGGGTCATCTTCGAGGAGGAGTACTACCGCTCCGGTGCACCCGGACGGGTGAGCCAGAACGGCATCTTCCTGTTGGCCCCCACGCTCTTCGAGCATGCCAAGCCCGAGCAGCTGGCGCGGATCATGCCGCGGATGGCCCGCGCCGACGACATCTGGGCGCAGGCCTGGTCCGAGCCCGAGTCCGGCTCCGACCTCGCCAGCCTGCGCGCCACCGCCACCAAGGTCGACGGCGGCTGGCTGCTCAACGGCCAGAAGACCTGGAGCTCGCGTGCCGCCTTCGCGGACTGGGGATTCGGTCTGTTCCGCTCCGATCCGGAGGCCCAGCGGCACAAGGGCATCACGTACTACATGTTCGACCTGCGGTCGAAGGGCGTCACCGTGCGTCCGATCGACCAGCTGGACGGCCTGCCCGGCTTCGCCGAGGTGTTCCTCGAGGACGTCTTCGTGCCCGACGACCCGGCCAACCCCGCCGAGTCCGGCGTGATCGGCGCCGTCAACGAGGGCTGGCGCGTCGCGATGAGCACGGCCAGCAACGAGCGGGGCCTCTCCCTGCGCAGCCCGGGCCGCTTCCTCGCCGCCACCGACCGTCTCCTCGCGCTGTGGAAGCGCAACGGCGACCCCACGGACACCGCGCTGCGCAACCGCGTTGCCGATGCCTGGATCGGTGCCCGCGCATACGAGCTGAGCACCTGGGGCACCGTGACCCGGCTCGCCGACGGCGGCCAGCTCGGCGCGGAGTCCTCGATCAACAAGGTGTTCTGGTCCGAGTGGGACGTTGCGACCCACGAGACCGCGCTGGACCTGCTGGGCCCGGAGTCGGAACTGCTCGACTCGTGGATGGACGGCTACCTGTTCTCCCTCTCCGGACCGATCTACGCCGGCACCAACGAGATCCAGAAGAACGTCATCGCTGAGCGCCTGCTCGGCCTACCGAAGGCAGACCGTTGAGATTCGCACTCGATTCCTCGCACACCGATTTCGCGGCGAGCATCGACTCGCTGCTGACCAAGTCCGACCTGCCGGCCGTCATCCGGTCCTGGAACGCCGGTGACACCGCGCCCGGCCTGAAGGTCTGGCAGCGGCTCGCCGAGACCGGCCTCAATGCGCTGACCATCCCGGAGGAGCACGACGGCATCGGCGCCGACGCCATCGACCTGGTGGTCGCCGTCGAGCAGCTGGGCAGGCACGCGGTGCCCGGCCCGGTCGCCGAGACGCTCGCCGTCGCCCCGGCACTGCTGGCCGGCGTTGCGCCCGAGCGGCTCTCGGCCCTCGCCGAGGGTGCGCTGGCCACCGTCGCCGCCCCGCCGCGGGTGCCGTTCGCGGTGGACGCGAACGTCGCCGACCTCGTGCTGCTGGTCGAGGGCGAGACCGTCTCCCTCGCCGCCGCCGGCGAGTCGAAGGTGTCCGTCGACCAGGCCCGCAAGCTGTACACCGTCACGGCCACCGAGTCGCTGGGCAGCACAGACACCGAGCACGCCTTCGACCTGGGCGCGCTGGCGACCGCCGCGCAGCTGCTCGGCCTCGGCTCGACCATGCTCGAGATCACCACCGAGTACGCCAAGGCCCGCAAGCAGTTCGGCAAGGCGATCGGCAGCCAGCAGTCCATCAAGCACCACCTCGCCGGTGTCGCGGTGAAGCTGGAGATGGCCCGGCCGCTGCTGCTCGGCGCCGCAATGGCGGTACGCGACGGCTCCCCCGACGCCCGTCGGGACGTCGCCGCCGCGAAGGTCGCCTGCGGTGACGCGGCGTACCACGCCTCCCGGATCGCCCTGCAGGTGCACGGCGCGATCGGCTACACCCAGGAACACGACCTGTCGTTGTGGCTGACCAAGACCCGGGCCCTGCTCACCACCTGGGGCACCCCGTCTCTGCACCGCGCTCGTGTGATGGACGCGCTGTGAGCGCCGTCGCGGCCGTCGGTGCGTTCACCGACGAGCAGCTCGAGCTGCGAAAGACGGTCAAGGCACTGCTGGCCAAGCACGCCGACCCCGGCGCGGTGCGCCGGGCGACGGAGTCCGAGAACGGCTACGACGCCGCGCTCTGGGACCTGCTGTGCCAGCAGGTCGGGGTCGCCGCGCTGGCGATCCCCGAGGAGTTCGGCGGCATCGGTGCGAGCGCGGTCGAGTCCCACCTGGTGCTCGAGGAGCTCGGCCGCACCCTGGCCCCGACCCCGATGCTCGGCTCGGTCGTCCTTGCCGCACAGGCGATCCTGGCCAGCGGTGACACCGACGCCTGCGAGCGGCTGCTGCCCGGCATCGCCGAGGGAACCTCCGTCGCGGCGCTGTGCTGGACCGACGAGTCGGGCTCCTGGGACACCACCGGGGCCGGCGTCACCGCGACGGCGTCCGGTGCGGGTTTCGAGCTCACCGGCAGCAGCCACTTCGTGCTCGACGGCTCCTACGCGGACGTGCTCGTCGTCGCGGCCACCGTCGACGGCGCGGTCGCGCTCTTCGAGGTGGACCCGGCACAGGACGCGGTGAGCCGCCGCCGGGTACCGACGATGGACACCACCCGCACCCTCGCCGTGGTCGAGTTCGCCGGGGCCGCCGCGCGCCTGCTCACCGCCGACGGCGCGCACGCCCTCGAGCGGGTCCGTGAGATCGCCTGCGTCGCACTGTCCGCCGAGCAGGTGGGCGCCGCCGCACAGTCGCTCGAGCTCACCGTCGAGTACACCAAGTCACGGGTGCAGTTCGGCCGGCCGATCGGCAGCTTCCAGGCCCTCAAGCACCGCATGGCCGACCTGTACTTCCAGGTCGAGACGGCCCGGTCCGCGTCCTACGGCGCGGTGCGCTCGCTCGCCGACGGGGCGCCGAGCACCGGCGCCGACGCGGCCGTCGCCAAGGTGTACTGCTCGGAGGCCCTGCAGGCGGTGGCCGCGGACAGCATCCAGTTGCACGGCGGCATCGCGATCACCTGGGAGCACGACGCACAGATGTACTTCAAGCGCGCGCACGGCAGCGCCCAGCTCTTCGGGCAGCCGCGCACCTACCTGAAGCAGATGCAGTCGGCCGCAGGCCTGCCCGCCTGATCCCGGTCCGCTGAACGCAGAAGGCCGGCCCGG
>NZ_JBFUJP010000094.1:0-18127 GCF_056401315.1 Rhodococcus sp. P4_F5
CGTCGAGGTAGGTGTAGCCGATGCCCTCGTCGTCCAGCCGCGTCCGGACCCGGTCCAGGAAGCCGGTGAACTGGCTGAACACCAGCGCCCGGTGTCCGCCCGCGATCACGTCCTCGAGCTGCTCGATCAGTGCGTCGATCTTCGCGGACCCGACCGCGGCGTGCTTGTCGTCGATCAGGGCCGGGTCGAGGCTGAGTCGCCGCAGCAGGGTCAGCGACTGCAGGATGGTGAAGCGGTTGGCGTCGACGTCCTCCACCAGCCCGAGGATCTTCTGGCGTTCGCGCTGCAGCTGGGTGTCGTAGAGCAGCCGGTGCTGCGGCGAGAGCTCCACCTCGAGCACCTGCTCCTGCTTCTCCGGCAGGTCCGAGGCCACCTGTTCCTTGGTGCGCCGCAGCATGAACGGCCGGATCCGCTTGCGCAGCTGCCCGAGAAGGTCGGCGTCCCCGCCGGTCTCGATCGGCTTGCGGTAGTACTCCTGAAACTTGGTGGGGCTCGCGAAGAGTCCCGGCGCGGTGATCGAGAGCAGCGACCACAGCTCCATCAGGTTGTTCTCCATCGGGGTGCCGGAGATCGCGACCTTCGTCGGCGCCTCGATCCGCCGCATCCACTGGTACGCCTTGGACCGGTGGTTCTTGACGAACTGCGCCTCGTCGAGCAGCAGCATCGACCACCGGTGCGCCGCGTACTCCTCGCCGTCGAGCCTCGCGAGGGTGTAGGAGGTGACCACCACGTCCGCGCCCTCGGCCGACTCCGGCAGCGCCGCACCGCTTTTCGATGCGGTCTCCGTTACCGCGACCACCTTCAGGTGCGGGGCGAAACGCGCCGCCTCCGACGCCCAGTTCGGCACCACCGACGTCGGCGCCACGATCAGCACCGGTGCGAGCGCGGGGTCGAGTGACTTCGCGTGGCAGATCAACGCCAGCGACTGCACCGTCTTGCCCAGGCCCATGTCGTCGGCGAGGATGCCGCCGAGCCCGTTGCTCCACAGGAACGCCAGCCACCGGAAGCCGTCGAGCTGGTAGGGCCGCAGCGTCGCCCGCAGCGACGCCGGCGCCTCGAGGGTGGACGTGGCGGTCAGTTCCAGCAGCCCCTGCACCTGGTCGCGCCAGCGCTTCGCCTGCCGCTCGACCACCCCGAGCGCGGCCAGCTCCTCCCACATCCCCACCTGGAAACGGCTCAGCCGCAACCGTTCCGGGTCCTGGTCGTGCAGGTCGCGCGCCTCGGTGATCAGCTCCCGGAGCCGCCGCAGCTCCGGGCGCTCCAGCGAGAGGTACGCGCCGTCGGGCAGCAGCAGGTGGCTCTCGCCGGCGGTCAGCGCGGCGAACAGGTCCCGGAACGGCACCGGCCGGTCCTCGACGCGGACGGTGATGTCGAGGTCGAACCAGTCGCCGTCGTCGGTGGCCTCGGTGCCGACGCCGATCTGCAGGGACTCGCCGGCGTCGCGGTAGTCGGCGGCGTCGCCCTGGACGCGGACCTCGACGTCGTCGCGGGCGTTCAGCAGCGGCAGCAGCTCGGTGCTCATCCGCGCGGTGTCCAGGCCGTGCAGGCCCGCCGAGACCAGCGCGCCCCCGCCGGTGCGCAGGCCGTACTCCTCGAGCGGCAGGTCCAGCCCGGCGACTGCCGCCCGCTCGCCGTCGACGTCGCGGAACGACTCGAGCGTCCGGGGGTAGAGCTCGACGGTCTGCTCGACCCCGCCGACGGTGTAACGGAACTCCCAGTGCAGCTGCGCCCGGTGCCCCGACAGGTAGGAGACGGTCAGCAGCAGGTGCGGGCCGTCGACGGTCGGCGGGGTGAACGCGTCGTCCACCGACCGGACCGTCGCGGCGCGCGTGAGCCGCGGGTAGTAGGCGGACGCGAACCGGTCCGCGTCCGCCGCCGGCACCGTGACGGAGGTGTTGCCGATCACCAGGTCCTGCATCGCCGGCGGCGCGGTGCCGGTCAGCGGGGCGATCCGGAACGGCCACTCCGACGGCGAGGACGGGTGTGGGTCGCCGGGGCGCAGGTACAGCACGCCATGCGCGTTCGTGCCGAAGAACCCGAGCACGACGACGGGGATCTCGGCGTCGTCGGTGACGACGGTGGGGGTGACCTCGAGGTCGCCGCGGGTCTCGTCGATGTCCACACACAGCTGCGCGGCGCCCGGGCGGGGCAGCGCGCCGAGACCCTTGCGCTGGTAGAGCAGCTCGACACCGGCACCGACGGCCTCGTCGAGCAGCGCCCACAGCCGCGGGCTGTCGATGACGGTGAGGTCGAGGTCCTTGTCGCCGTACCCGTGGGTGCGTCGGCCGCGCAGCGCCGCCTGGTGCAGGGTGTGCAGCTCGACGAGGACGTCGCGGTGCCGGGGGTCGACCTCGCGCATGTGTGGCAGGCCCGGCCAGGTCATGTTCGCGTTGACCCAACCGGCCTTGCCGGGCCGGGCCAGCCGCGCGGACAGGCGCCAGTACTGGGACCGCGGGGCGGGGGTGAGCGCGAGCTGCACGGCCAGCGGCACCGTGGCCGCCGGGCCGGTGTCGTCGCCGAGGGCCGCGCCGAGCAGCTCCTCCCAGGTCGGCGGCGCGGGTGCGGTCACCGGTTCGGACTGGTCCAGCAGCGCCACCGTCAGGGCGACGGCGTGCTTGCAGTTCATCCGGACCGGGCAGCTGCACCGGCCCATCGAGTACTCGAGCCGGTCGGCGCGCGGGGCGAAGTCGACCTCGGTGCGGTACAGGTCGGTGCCGTCGACCAGGCCGACGGCCCGGTGCTGGTCCGGCATCCAGTCCAGCTCGATGACCGAGCCCCGCCCGGCGTAGCGGACGCCGCGGTCGTAGGTGGTCTGGCCGACGATGCGCACCAGGGTGGAGAGGGTGTGTTCGCGGTCGGCGGGGGAGAGCATGGGGTCGACGGTAGTCGGTGCGGCGGGACGGACCGGCCGGCGCTTCGAGGGCGCGGGAACTTCAGTCGGCTGCCCGACCGTCGAGCGGGTGCCGCTCCCCGCGGTTTCGAGGGGAGCGGCGGCCCGTCAGGCGGCGAGCAGGTCCTGGTACTCGGCGTTCTTGCCGACAAACTTTTCCACGTACGAGCACGATGTCGCGATCTTGAAGCCCTCCGCGCGGGTGGCGTCAAGGGCTGCCGTGACGAGCCGGCCGGCGAGGCCCTGCCCGCCGAACTCGGGGCTCACCACGGTGTGGTCGAAGTCGCGTACGCCGTCGGTCTGGGTGTAGTCGGCGTGGCCGGCGAGGACGTCGTCGACGTAGATCTCGAACGTGCGCTGCTCCGGCTTGTGCTCGATGCGGTTCGTCACGGTCACGGTTCCCTTCGTCGGTGGGTGTCTGCCTCGACGCTACCCAGCGGCGCGGCGGCCGGGATTCCGGGGCGGTCGCCCTGACTGCTTTGCGACGGCCGGGCGCTCAGGACGCCTCGAACCGGGCCTCGACGTCGGCGCGAATGACGAGACGCTCGGGCTCGAGATCGCTGACCGGGCGCTCGACGGCCTCGGGGAAGGCCGCCGGGCGGCCACCGACCATGTCCGTGGCGAAATGGAGCTGGGGGTGGTCGTAGTCAGATTGACTGGGTATGCCGAGCATGCCGGGATCGGCGAGGGCGACCACGTGAATGGTGTTGCAGCCCAGGCTCATCGTGAAGCCGCGGGCCTTCGCGAGCGCGTCCTGCACGGCGAGGTCGCGGACCTGGGCGAGCCGCTCGGTGCGGGCCTTCTTCGTCATCGTCCACCGCAGCCGGCCCACGTCGACACCTTCGAGGTCCGCGGCGTCGTCGATGAACACGGCGACCGCCCGGCGGTCGCGGAACGTCGCGGTGAGGGTGGCGCGATACCACTACTGACGTGCCGCAGCCCGGCTCAGTTCGGTTCGTCGAAGAGCGTCTGCTCGGCGTTGGGGTCGGCGAACAGCCCCATCTGCCGGGCCGGGTTGCTCGGGGGCTTCGCAGCGGGCCCGGACGGGTCGTCGCCCCCGCCGGGCGCAGGCGCGGGCTCGTCCGCTGCGGAGCCGACACCCGGGCGCGGGTAGTTGAGGGTGCCGCCGAACCGCGCGGCAAAATCGTCGTCGAGGGTCCGGACGAACGCGTACAGGTCGCCGAGGGTGTCGATCAGGTGCTGCGGCACGTACGGGTTCGCGGGCACCGCGGTGCGCACCGCGACCCGGTCCCCGGCGAGGGTGAACTTGAGCCGCGGCCACTCGCGGTTGAGGTCGGACACCAGCTCGCTGGCCCGGGTCCGGTCGCTGAGGTGCTGGACCAGCGGCACCCACAGCTGCACCTCCTCGCCCTCGAACCAGGGGCTGACGGTCCCGATGGCCTTGCTGGTCACGAGCATGAAGTCGCCGTCGCGCTCGAGGTCGTACGGGTCGTCGAAGATGTGCGAGAGGGTCCGGCGGACCAGGTCGCGCAGGTGCTCCTCGTCCCGCGGGACGACGGCCTCCTTGATGTCCAGCGCGTCCGGGTCGTCCGCCGCGGGCGGGGTGGCGTCGAAGCCCTGCCCCTCGATGGTGCCCAGCGCCTCGGTGTGCAGGAACGACGGGTGCGGCACGCTCCACGTCTCCCGGAACACGGTCACCGCCATCGCCGCCAGCTGATCGGCCCAGTTGGCGGGCTTGTCGACGTAGAACGCCGGCGACCCCGCGTCGGGCTCGCTGTCGGGTTGACGGGTCGGGCGGTGCCAGCCGAGCTCGACCAGACGCGCCTCGTCCGACTCGGTCAGGCGGTGCCGCGGGTCGAGGTACGAGTTGGACGGGACCTCGCATCGGACCTGGTCGCCACCCCACGCCAGGAACTGCACGCAGGGGACGAAGCCCTCGACGGTGGACTCTTCGCCCAGTTCGAGGGCCAGCAGGTCGTCGTCGTGCATGGTCGCGATGACGTCGGCCAGGCGTGCCTGGAAGTCGCTCCATGCCTGCTCGACGCTGTCGTCGAAGTTGCCCATGATCCTCCTGCCCTGTTTCGTGAGTGCTTCGGTGTTGCCTCCCAGGGTAGTGCGAGCAGCCGAGGCCGTTCGGGAGGCCATGCGACGAGTCGACCAACATCACATGGCGCCGCGGAACCGCCGGGCGGGCGGCCGCGTCCAATTAGGGTGAACCGGTGCCGACCGGTCTGGGGGGGAGCGTTGTGCAGCTGAAACGGGTGATCCTGGTCGTCGCCGCGGGGGCGTGCGGTGCGGCGGTGATGGTCGGGTGCGGTTCCGAAACGGTCGCCGGGGAGGCCGTGGTGGCGAAGCCGACGAGTGGATTGTCGGAGCCCGTGTTCAGTCCGTGCGACGACATTCCGGACGAGGTGTTGCGGGGTGTGGGGTTGGATCCGGCGTCCGCCTCGCAGGACATCCTCGGGATCAAGCTTCCGGGATGGAACGCTTGCCGGTGGAAAGGACCTTCGTATTCGGTGACTGTGGCCGCGACTGACCGCACGATGGATGAGTTCCGCGCCAACGCGCGCAACACGGAGTTTGTGAGTCAGTCGATTGGCGATCGCGAAGCCTTCTCATATCGAGAAACCGCCGATATCAGGCGTGAGCGTTGTGATGTTGCCTTGCGTTCGGGGGCGAACGCAGTGTTGGTTCGGTTCAGCCTCAACACGGTTGATGCGGAATCAGGGGATCCGTGTTCACGCGCAGTGAGTACGGCCGGTGGGCTCGAGCCCGTGATCCCGCGCTAGACCCGTATTCAGTATCCAAAGGGGGACAAAGTGGCCGACGTGCCGAGATCTGATTGGACAGTGCTTGGAGCGATGGTCGATTCCGGTCATCTCCACCTCGAGCCTGGCGTAGCGCGCAATTGTGCGCAGCGGTGTGCAGAGTTCATCGATGAACTCAGGATGATGAAGGACAGCGCGACGCTTCTCGCAAGTTTTGAAGGTTTCGGGACCCATCTCCCGACCGGCGTCACCCTCGCCGCCAAGTTCTCGAAGAAGGCCTCCGGCGGCGACTACTCACTAGACCAGGCCCTCGCCGACCACATCACAGTCGTCGAGCAGATGCGCCAACTCTTCGAGAAGATCGGCGCCGCCTACGAGGCCGCGGACCAGTCCGCCGCCCACGGAATCGACAGCGCGGGCACCGCGAACCAAGGGAACTGACCGCCCGCGCTCACTCCGCGAGCACCGCCCCCGGATTCAAGATCCCCTGCGGGTCCAACGCCGTCTTGATCCGCCGGTTCAGCTCCATCACGTCCTCGCCCAGCTGGTAGGGCAGCCAGTCCCGCTTGAGCCGACCGACGCCGTGCTCGCCGGTGATGGTGCCGCCCAACGCGATCGCGAGGTCCATCACCAGGCCGAACGCGCGCTGCGCGCGGTCCGTCTCGTCGGGGTCGGACGGGTCGAAGACGATCAGTGGGTGGGTGTTGCCGTCGCCGGCGTGCGCGACCACGCAGATCAGCACGTCGCAGTCCTGCGCAATCTCCTCGACGCCGGTGATCATCTGCGGCAGCGCCTGCATCGGCACCCCGACGTCCTCGAGCAGCAGGCTGCCCAGGGCCTGCACCGCCGGGAACACCGACCGCCGCGCGGCCGTGAACGCCTGCCCCTCCTCTGGGTCGTCGGTGGCGAACACCTCGGTGGCGCCGTGCTTCTCGCAGGCCGCGACCATCGCCGCGATCTCCTCCGCCGCCACCGCGCCCGGCGCGTCGGACTGCGCCAGCAGCAGCGCCCGGGCGCCCCGGTCCAGGCCCATCCGCACCGAGTCCTCGACGGCGTTGATGCTGGCGTGGTCCATGAACTCGAGCATCGCCGGGCGCAGGTTCCGGGTGATCGCAAGGACCGCGTCGGCCGCGTCCTGCACCGACCCAAACGACGCGACCACCGTCGACGCCGGCGGCTGAGCCGGGATCAGCCGCAGCGTGATCTCGGTGATGACGCCGAGGGTGCCCTCGCTGCCCACGAACAGCTTGGTGAGCGAGAGTCCCGCGACGTCCTTGAGCCGCGGCCCGCCCAACCGCACCGCGGTGCCGTCGGCGAGGACCACCTGCAGGCCCAGCACGTAGTCGGTGGTGACGCCGTACTTCACACAGCACAGCCCGCCCGCGTTGGTCGCCGCGTTGCCGCCGATCGAGCAGATCTCGAACGAGGACGGGTCCGGCGGGTACCAGAGCCCGTGCTCGGCGGCGGCCGCCTTGACCTCCGCGTTCATCAACCCGGGCTGGGTCACCGCGATGCGGGTCACCGGGTCGACGCTGATCTCCCGCATCCGTTCGGTGCTGAGCACGATGCCGCCGTCGACGGCGGACGAGCCGCCCGACAGCCCCGACCCGGCGCCGCGCGGCACCACCGGCACCGAGTGCTTCGAGGCCCAGCGCATGACGGCCTGCACGTCCTCGGTGCAGGTCGCGCGGACCACGGCCACCGGGGTGCCGGCGTTCGGGTCGGCCGCCCAGTCCTGCCGGTAGCCGGCCGTCACGTCGGGGTCGGTGACCAGCGCGCCGGCGGGCAGGTCGGCGGCCAGCTCGGCGAGGGTGTCGGGGGTGGTGGCGGTCATGACCCCATCATCGCTCAACCGTGGCCGCCCGTCCGCTGCTCGACCAGCAACCCGACCAGCTGCCCGATCAGGTCGTAGGGGATCGGCTTGCCGAGCGGGAACTTCGCGGTGCCCGGACCCGACCGGTACGGCGCGAGCCGGCCCTCGAACTCCTCGTCACCGGACGGCAGCGGGTACACGCTCACGTGCCGTTTCCAGCCCGCGAAGTACACCAGGTGCCTGCCGCCCAGGGTGATCGCCGGGATCTTGTAGCTGATCGTCTCGCTCGCGCCGGGCGCCACCCGGTGGATGGTGCGCCGGATCTCCTGCAGGATGGCGCGCACCTCGTCGGGGAACGACGCGATGTACTCGTCGACGGTCGCGAATTCGTCGGCCACAGTTGTCCTTTCGGAACTCGTCGCGGCTAGCCGCCGGCAACCACGGTGGTCACCTCGAGCTGGAACACCCCCGGGCCGGAGTTCGCGCAGCCGGTGGTGGGGTACGGCAGGAACAGCGACGCGTAGGCGTTGGGCGGGAAGACCCGCAGGCCGGCGACCGGCGTCGGTGCGCACATCTCCGCGGGGTAGTTCTCCACCTGCACCGCGCGCACCTGCGCCGACGCCGTCGCGCCCGGCGCCAGCTCGACCTCCGCACCCTCCTCGCCGGACCGGGCGGCCGCCGCGCCGACCTCGGTGCCCGACTCCCCGGTCACGTACGAGACGCCGGGGAAGCCCTTCAGCACGCAGGTGCGTCCGCCGGTGTTGGTGAACACCAGCGGCACGATCGTGGACCCGGCTGCGCCCTGCGCCTGCCCCGGGGTGAGCATCAGCTCGGTGGCCGCGCAGGTGTTCGGGTTGTCCACCGGGGTGGTCGCCACCGCCGGGGACTCCGGGGCGGAGAGGTCCTGCGCCGTGGTGGTGGCGGCCGCGGCGGACGTCGGTGCGGCGGAGGCGGTGCTCGCGGCGGGTTCGGTGTCGTTCGAACTGCAGCCGGCCAGCGTCAGCGCGGCGGCGGCGGTGAGCAACGCGGCGGTCCGGAAGCGGTTCATGAGGCCACCTTTCGTGAATCGGACTTCGTCGACTCGGACGCTACTCGACATCACCGGTGTCCCTCGTGCAGGCAGGCCTCGAACATCGCCCGCACCTCCTCGACATGACCATCCAGGCCCTCCGCCGTCCACTCGTCGGTGGACACCGCGTCCAGCACGGTGACGTACACCGTCCCGGAGTGCGCGACAAGGGAATTGCGCCACATCCGGTCGCCGGCGTTGTGGATCACCACCGGCACGATCGGTACCTTCGCCTGCATCGCCAGGTGGAAGCCGCCCTTCTTGAACCGGCCGAGCCGCGGGGTGGGCGAGCGGGTGCCCTCCGGCGCGATCACGATGGAGATGCCGCTGCGGAGCTTGTCCACCGCCGGCTGCAGCGCCGCCTTGGCCTTCGTGGTGTCCGAGCGGTCGATGTACGCGACGTCGAGCAGCGCGCCGACGGGGATGAACCGCGGGTCGTGCGCGGCCTCCTTCTTCGCCACCCCCGTCACGTCGCGCTTGATCACGGTGCCCAGCACCAGCAAGTCCAGCGAGCTCTGGTGGTTGAACATGAACACCGCCGGCCGGTGGTCCCAGGCGTGTTCCTCGCCGTCGATCTTCACGGTGATCCCCAGCAGTGCCAGGGACAGGTCCGGGCCGACCGTGCCGACCAGGTTCGCGCCCAGTTGCCGGTTCCCGGTGAGCAACCCGGCCGACGCGCCGACCGCCGCGGTCGCCGCCAACGCCCCCATCGCGGTGGCGGTGCGGACGGTGGCCAGGGGAGTGGCGCCGCGCTGCGGCTTGGGCAGCGTCACCGACGGCCAGCGCTTGCGGCGGGCCACCCCGGCCAGGCCGCGGTCCGGGTTCAGCGCGACCGGCCGGCCCACCGACTCGAGCATCGGCACGTCCTCGACGCCGTTGGAGTAGGCGAACGCGTCCGCGAGGTCCGCGCCCGCCTTCGCCGCGTAGTCGCCCAGCGCGCTCGCCTTGGCCGGCCCCCACAGCGGCGGCGACGCCAGTTCGCCGGTCAGCATCCCGTCTACGACCTCGGGTTCGGTGCACAGCACGGTCTCGATGTCGAGGTCGTCGGCCACGAACCGGGCCTGGTACGGGGTGGCGGAGGTGGCCATCAGCACGGTGTGCCCGGCCCGCCGGTGCGCGGCGAGCAGGTCCCGGACGTCCGGGTAGATCATCCCCGCGATCTCCTGCCGGAACAGCCGCTGCCCCCACTCGAGCAACTCGTCGTCCATCCGGCCGGCCAGCGACTGCACGCCGATCTTCATCAGCGCGCCGACGTCGGCGCCGCGGAACTGGGTGTCGATCGCGGCGCCGGTGGTGCGCAGCAGCTCGCCGACGCTGATGTCGAAGCGCCGCAACCGGTCCCGGTACACCACGCTGGCCGAGTAGCCGCTGATCAGGGTGCCGTCCAGGTCGAACGCGGCCAGTGTGCCCGGGCCGGGCGGCGCGGCGGCGACCGCGCGGCGGAGGTCCTCGAAGCCGGTCACTGGCCCGGCTCCTCGGACCGCGTCGCCCGCAGGTCGCCGGGTGTCGGCTCGGTCAGCAGGCCGAGCCGCGCGTGTGCGAGCCCGCGGATGTGCCGCAGCCGCGCCACCAGGACCCGGATCTCCTCGGCGAACGCCGCCCGGCGGGCCTTGACGCCGTCGTCGGCGGCCTCCACCAGGTCCCGGTTGCGGGCCAGGTTCAGCGCGGTCGCGAACAGCTCGCCGGACACCGACTCGCTGCTGGCGATCTGCTGGCGCAGCCGCCGCTGCTGCGCGACGTCGAGGCAGTGCGTGGTGAATGCCTTCTCGTCGAACGCCTTCGACGGCGGCGCGAGCACCAGTTGGTCGGCGACCACCTGGTAGGCCTCGAGGAACGGCAGCAGCACCCGGTGCGCCAGGTACGGCCGAATCGAGGCGAGCATGGTCTCGGTGCGCGCCGGATCGGTCATGACAGACTCCCACTCGGGGTCGATCAGGCCCAGCTCGGTGCGCATCTCCCGCTCGAAGGTGTCCCGGTCGCTGAAGAAGAACTCGAACTTCAGCAGGTCCCGGATCCGTTTGGCCTCCGCCCAGCCGTCGGCGATCGGATCGTCGTAGTGCTCGTCGACCGCCTTTTGCAGCACCAGCTCGGCGATCGCCCGGGCCACCAGGAAGTGAATGGTGTTGTTGCGGTAGAACGCCGCCACCAGGTGCTGGTCCTTGCCCAGGTAGTAGACCCGCTCGTCGCCCTTGTCGAAGCGGCGCAGCACCCCCGAGTCGACGTGGGTGAGCAGGGCCTTGCGGATCACCCTTGGGTCATTGAGGTCCACGTCCCCGGCGGTCGGCAGGCCGCGCGAGGTGATGTAGTCCACCATCGGACCGAGGATGAAGCCGAGCTCGGGGACGGTGAGGGCGCGGTCCTCGATGCCAAGGAAGGCGAGCATCACCAGCGACGACGCCGTCACCGGTGTCACCTCGTTGATCCGGTGGCACACCGCGAACGCCGCCTTCTGGATGGCCAGGCGCTGGTCCGGCTCCTGCCGGAGCGCCTCGGCGAGGGAGAGCGGCCGGCCGATCGTCACGTGCGTGACGCCGTGGCGCTGGCCCTGCGCGCGGACGTAGCCGACCATCCAGCGCAGGCCCTCCGGCTTCTTCTCCGCCCCGTGCGCCTCCGCGGCCATCGCGCCGACCTCGTAGAGCTGGTCGTAGCTCAGCGCCACCGGCACCAGGTACACGTCGGACGCGCCACTGACCCGGAACGCCTTGGTCAGGTAGGTCAGCAGGCCGAAGCGCGGCGGCCGCAGCTTCCCGGTCCGGCCGCGTCCGCCCTCGATGTACCACTCGAGGTTGAACCGCTTGGTGAGCAGATACCGCATGTACTCGCGCAGCGACCACTTGTAGACCTCGTCGGTGCCGAACTTGCGGCGGATGAACACGGTGCCGCTGCGCTTGCTGATCGGGCCGATCGGCCAGAAGCCGACGTTGAGCCCGCCCATCACGTGGTTGAGCGGCAGCCCGTTGGCGAGCAGCGCCGGCCGCAGCACCAGCGGGTCCAGGTAGGAACGGTGACTCGGCAGGAACACCAGCGAGTGCTCCTTGTTCAGTGCCCGCAGTTCCTCGAAGCGGCTGGTGTCCACGTCGATCCGGTAGGCGCGGGAGAAGTACCGGCCGAGCCGGTCCCACACTGCGATCGCCTGCCGGCTCTGGGTGGCGACCATCTCGTCGAGGTCGGCCCGGGCACGCTTGTCCACCTCGGCGACCGTCAGGCCCAACTGTTCGGCGAGATCCAGTGTCCCGGTGTAGAACCGGCGGGTGTCGGTGATCTCGTCGACGACGAAGCGGGAGACCTTGTACTGGCTGCCGAGCAGCCTCAGTTCCGCGCGTTCGAGTGCCAACGCGGCCTGGCGGCGGATGTACTCGGGCAGCGAGCCGCCGCCGCTTTCGGTAAGCCGGCGTTCGAGGTCGCTCAGGGGCGCGGGTGCGCCTTCGATGACCCGGACCCGGGCCGGGTCGGTGCGCAGCGTCCGGCGCTGCGCACCGCGCCCGGGATGCAGCGGGTCCCGCGGTGCCAGCGCCTCACGCAGCCGGACCGCGGGATTGGGCTTGCGGTCCGCGTCCGGGATCCACACCACCCGTAGCGGGGTGAGCAGCGGGTCGTCGGTGCGCTTGGCGAGGTCGGTCAGGTTCCGGTCGGTGATCGCGACGGTCGCCACCGGCATCCCGGCGGCCGTCGACTTGCCGGCGATCCAGGTGCGCAGCACGCCGGCCTCGGCCTCGGTCATGGTCTCGGTCAGGTAGACCCGCTGCCGGGTCGGGGTGTCGGTCATCGCTCACACGCCTTCCGTCGCGGCCCCGAGGGCCACCATCTCGTCGAGACTGTCCTGCAGGCATCGCATGAACAGGGCGGGCTTGGTGATCGCGGCGGTGTCCAGGTTGACCCCGATGCAGCAGACCCCGACATGGGAGACGAGGGTGGCCATCGCCGCGCAGCCGGGCGCGGGACCGAACGGAAACATCCGCTCGATCTTCGCGCCGGCCAGGTACACCGGGACAGGGACGCCGGCGACGTTGCTCGCCTGCAGGTCGAGACCGGTGGCCTGCGAGAGGTACCAGTTGGCCAGCACGTAGGTGGGCAGCCGGGACAGGAGGGGCGCGGCCAGGTCGAGGGCGTCGAGCGCCGGCTCCTCGCGCAGCCCCAGCACGATCTTGCGCACCTGCCGGACCCTCGCGGCCGGGTCCGGCTCGCCGACCGGGCCGTTGAAACGGACCGCGGCGAACCTGTTGCCGCCCGACGGGTCCGAGTCGGTGCGCATGCTGATCGGCATGCCCATCGGGATGCTCTCGACCGGCCGGCCGAGCTCCTCGTGGTAGCGGCGGAACCCGCCGAGCAGGGTCGCGACGTAGGCGTCGTTGAGGGAACCGCCCGCCGCGTGCCCCGCGGCCTTGAGTTCGGGCACCCCCACCTCGAGCACCCCGAACCACCGCCCGAGCCCGCGGGTGCGCAGCAGCGGCGAACCCTTCTTGGCCGGCGGCGTCACGATCCGACGCAGCGAGTTCGCGTAGCCCAGGACCTCGGCCGCGGTGTCGATCGGCCGGACGATCGCCGACGTCGCGATGTCGGTGGCGCTGCGGACCAGGCCGGCCAGCCGGCCGGGCGTCCGCTTCAGCTCGTTGAGCGCCTCCTCGTTGAACGCGTCGACGGTGGACAGGTGCTCGGGCGGCGCGGGCTGGCGGTCCGGCTTGTCCGGGGTGTGGTCGGGGCGGCGGCTGTGCAGCAGCGTCATCATCTGGATGCCGCCGAGGCCGTCGGTGATGGAGTGGTGGGTCTTGACCACGTACACCGCGCGGCCGTCGTCGAGGCCCTCGATGAGCAGGGCGTTCCACGGTGGCCGGGCCTTGTCGAACGGCTCGGTGGCCAGGTGCCGGCACATCCGCAGCGCGTGGTCGAAGTCGGCGGGGGCGGGCAGCCGGACCCGGCGCAGGTGGTAGCCGAGGTCGAACTCCGGGTCCACCGACCACACCGGGTTGCCCAGGTGCAGCGCCGGTTCGACGGCGCGCATCCGGATCCGCGGCACGATGTGAGAGGCCCACTCGTGCGCCTCCACCAGCCGGTCCCAGTCCGGGGCGTGGTCGAGGACCTCGACGGCGACGATCGGTGAGCGCAGCTGGGGCTGCGCCTCTTCCATCCGCCACATGCCGGTCTCGAAGTCGGACATCGTGCGGTCCGCACCCCACGCGATTGCGGAGAGGTCGACGTCCACCGCGCTGGGAGGAATCAGTGGATCGCCGTCGCCCATGTTCGCGCTCCCTCGGTCGTGTCCCACCCGTGGTCGTGGATCCCAGTGTGGACCCGACGCGGCCCGTGCGCACCGCTTTGCCGGTCGTGGGCGGTGGGTGTCGGGTCGGGTCGTGCAACCGTGTCGACGGACGTCAGCTCGTGGAGTCTTTGCGCCGGACGGGAGCGTGCCGGTGTCGGAAGAGCTTCTCGTCGATCTGCGCGAGGGTCGCCGCGAGCGCGACCTCGCGATCGGTGCGCTTCGGCGGATGCAGTCCGCGCTGCGTTCGGGCCAGCTTTCGATGTGGGGTGATCACGTTGTCGCGCCACAGGCCCACGATCGATGCGACCTGGACGTGCACATCGGACATGCCTGCGGCGATCGACCGCGCAGTCGTCTCGGTATCTTTGTCGCTGTAACGTCGCGGGATCCGTGTGCAGAATTCTTCGGTCCAATGAGCCCACCGGTGGAGTTGCTCGGTACACCGGCGGGTCCGGGCGACAAGTGCCCGGGCGCCTTTGCGTACTCCGATGCGTGGGACCTCAGGCCACACGGCGATGTCGAGATCGGGTGGTGGGTCTTCCAGTTCTCCCGAGACGTATGGGAGCCAGTAGAGGTCTTCGCCGCACTGATGCATCCATGCCAGTTCGAGGTATGCGACCGTCATGTCGCGACTCTCGCGGTCTGCAGTCGTTCGTAGCTGGTCGACGCACTGCAGCGCGAGTTCGTCATCGAAGTCGACCATGGCCGCTGCGATCCGGTGGATCCGGGTGGCGATCAGGTATCCGGCATCCGCGATCAGCTCGGCGTACTGCTCGGCACGCTCGTCGTACTCGGCAAATTCTGCGTACTGGTGCATCTTTCCCCCGGTGTGAGAATCCTGTGGCGACGGTAGGCCGGGGGTCCGACATGTCTGGCCGGGTCGGTGGTGGGTGCGGGGCTGGCCAGTGCGCCGCCGGCGCGATGGCGCGACACGCCGAACTCTGTACGAATCGCTGATTCCGTACCGAATCGGCGAGTCGTACGTCTTCGGCGAGTCGTACCTTTTGATCTCGACCGGCTGCATGCATTCTCGGGCGGCCGCCGAGGACCGGCGGCCCGAGGGCAGAGGCACGAACGGCCCGAGGCCGGCCGACACCGCGGGTCGGTGGTCGGCGTCTCCATCGCCCGGGCTAGGGTGTGATGCAAGTCTCACTAGCCGGGACGAGTACGTGCTTATCGCTCGACAAAGGACGATCGTTACACCTGCCGACGGAAAAACTTCGGCGAAAGTCATCACACAAGCAACAATCGCCACATCGGTAACTCTGTTACCAGAACGTGTTAGGTAGCCCCAGCGCGATGGGCAAATCGGGGTTAAGTTGTCCTCATCGCTCCAGGGCGTCGAAGTGTTACAGCATTGGCGAACCGCCATCCGACGAAGGGACCAACACGATGCGAGATCTGGGATCCCCCACGAATGACCTGGTCAATGCAGTGCTGTCCTACGAGTTCGACGGTGGCGAGGTTGACGTCCACGCGATCGACCGCGTCCGGGACGGCGAGAACGCCGAGTGGATGAACGCGCTGTCGGAGAGCGGGATGTTCTCGGACGAGGCCCTGGTCTCGATCCTCGCGGCCTGGCAGCGGGACCCGGAGCTCCTGGTCGACGCGCTGCTCGGTGGCGCCGACGAGGTGTCGCGTCGCCGGCTCAAGGCGGCCCGCCGCAAGTCCCTGTTCCCGGCCCGCGTGGCCGACTTCGCCTGACCCAGACGCCCTGACTCAGACCCCCTGACTCAGCCGCCCGACTACCTCAACCCTCACCGATGACGATCACCTCGTCGTCGGTGAGGGTTTTGTATGTGGTGCCCTCGCGTCGGTATCGCTCGGCGACCGCCTCGATCATGGCTGACTCGTCGTCGCCGTACCCCGGTGAGCGGAAGTGCGGCACGATCGCGTGGTCGATCAGCCCGAGCCCGTCCCACCGCACCGGCACCCCGCACGTCGGCTCGACCTCCGCGGGGTCGTCCAGTGTCTCGAGGCCGTGCAGGCTCGGCGACATCACGCACGCGCCGGCGCTGTACCCGGCGTAGACCAACGCGTCGGCCCGCAGGAGTTCCGTGAGCACCGTGTCGGCGCCGCTGCGCGCGAACTGTGCGCGCAGGACGAAGGTGTTTCCGCCGCGCACCCACACCATGGGGAACCCGGCCAGCCGCTCCCGCAGCGACCCGGGGTCGCCCACGTGCTCGCGCAGGTCCAGTTCCTCCGGCGAGAACCCCAGCCGCCGCAGCGGCACCAGGTCGCTGACCACCGCGGAGTCGCGGGCGCTGCCCCAGGCGTCCGCGGCGTTCGCGATCACCGCGACCCGGCCGGGCGTCCCGACCAGCCGCAACAGCCGGCCCGGGTCCGCGCCGAAGCGGTACGAGGACAGGAACAGCCGCATCAGATGGTGAAGGCGAGGTGGGCGGCCACCCGCCGGCCGAGCTCCTCGTCTCCGGCGAGACAGATCTCGCCGAGGTGTGCCGCCGGGTCCACCCGGCCGCCGCACAGCCGGGTGAACAGCCGGGAGTCCATGCTCACCGTCGCGGTCGGCGGGCCGGCGAGCTCCGGTACCACCGCGGCGCGGCCGTCCACCGCGACGTGAATCTCGCGGGCAAGCGGACCAGACAGTGCGAAGGTGACGGACGAGCCGTCCGGCGCCTTGCCCTTCTTGCCGACGGCGAAGCCGAGCCCGCCCAGCAGTTCGGCGAGCGCGTACTCCGCGCGGGGACCGCCCTCGTCGCCGGGCCGGCCGATTGCGTCGCGGATGTCGTGCTCGTGGAACCAGCAGTCGAAGAGCCGGGTCCGCATGAACCGTCCGTAGCTCTCCGGTCCCACCGGCGTGATCGCCGGGGCGTCGAAGTCGTCCTGGGTCATCGCGGCGAGCGCCTCGGCGCGCCGGCCGGTGACCTCCCTGTAGGTCTCGAGCACCGAGGCGGGGGAGTGCCCGCGCAGCCCCAGCACCCAGCGTTCGTTGAAGGAACCGATCGGATTGTGCACGTGCGGCAGCGCCGGCACGGCGTCCTCCGCCAGCGGGGGATCGATGCCGCTGAGCATCGACTCGATGCCGATCAGGTGCGAGACCACGTCCTGAACGGTCCAGCCCGGAAGCGGCGAGGGCGTCGACCACTCGTCGTCGGCGAGGTCGTCGAGCAGGCCGGCGATGACGTCCCACTGTTCGACGAGCGCGGTGGTCAGCGGTTCGCGGGCGAGCAGGGTCAGCTTCTTTGTCTCACTCACGGACTTCACTCTATGGGGCGCGTCCCCGGGGCCGCGTCCGAACACGCATCGAGACCGTATCCGCAACGAAGGCAGCCCTTTTCGGGTCCGTCGGGCAGGAAAGCGCCGCACTCGGGGCAGACCCGGTCGAGCCAGCAGACAGGGTCCCCGCCGAGGTCATCGTCTCTCACGTGGCCGTACCTCTCGCAGGTGTCGTCCCACTCACCGGGCAGTGCCTCTTACTCGGGGGGTGATTCCTATTACTCGGTGGTGCCGCTCACCTACTCGGTAGTGCCGCTCATACCGACTGGGAGAGGAACTCGGCCAGCACGACGGCGTGGCTGTGTTCGAGGTCGCGGACGGCGGTGAGCAGCACCAGCGGCCGGCCGGCCGCCAGGTCCTTCACCCGGCCGATTGCCGCCTGTCCGGAGTCCGACTCGAGCTCCGCGAGGTAGCGGGCCCGGAACTCCCGGAAGTGCGCGACTTCGTGGCTGTACCAGGCGCGCAGCTCGCTCGACGGCGCCAGGTCCTTGGCCCAGTCGTCGTAGTGGAAGGCGTCCTTCCGGATGCCGCGCGGCCACAACCGGTCGACGAAGATCCGGGCGCCGGGCTCGGGCTCCGGGTGGTCGTAGAGGCGCTCGACCGTGACGGTCAACGGGGTGTGACTGGTCATCGGCACCTCCGGCTCGAGCTGTGTCGTCCAGGTTACGTGCCGTGACGCGCGCGTTACGGCACGTATCGCCCAAGTTACTCGACGTGACGCACGCGTTACGGTCTGTATCACCCAGGTTACTAGACGTGACTGGGATCACATTCGACAGTACATTTGCCCAGTACGGCACTGTTCGGATTCGATTCAGTGCCCAGTGGGCAGGATTTGGTTTCCCAAAACGGTCAAACCTCTGGCTAGCATGAGGCACTTCGTGCGAGCTGGGTCATCTTCCGCTTGTCGCACGCGGGGCCCCACCCGTAGCAGCCCCGACACCGTCTACCTCAGGAAGTCACAGTCAGTTGGACACAATGCAGAGCACTACGCCGCGCCCTACGGTCGGCGTCGTTCGGGAAACGAACGACGGTGAACGACGGGTCGCGCTGGTCCCCAAGATGGTCGCCTCGTTGATCGGCAAGGGCGTCGACGTCATCGTCGAGTCCGGTGCCGGGCTCGCCGCCCTCA
>NZ_JBFUJP010000095.1:0-17668 GCF_056401315.1 Rhodococcus sp. P4_F5
CTTCTCCTCGGGGATCGGCAGCGTGTTGGTCGCGATGACCTCCTTGGCGCCGCACGACGCGAGCCGCTCGGCGGCCGGGTGGGAGAAGATCCCGTGCGTGGTGGCGATGATGACGTCGCCCGCGCCGGCGTCCTTGAGCACCTTCACCGCGCCGGCGATGGTGCCGCCGGTGTCGATCATGTCGTCGATCAGCACGCAGGTGCGGCCGCTGACGTCACCGACGACCCGGTTCGACTTGACCTGGTTGGGCACCAGCGGGTCGCGGGTCTTGTGCACGAATGCCAGCGGCGCGCCGTCGAGGGCGTCGGCCCACTTCTCGGCGACCTTGACCCGGCCCGCGTCCGGGGAGACCACGCAGATGTTCTCGGTGCCGTAGTTCTCACGCACGTACTCGGCGAGCTGGCCCTGCGCGTGCATGTGGTCGACGGGGCCGTCGAAGAAGCCCTGGATCTGGTCGGTGTGCAGGTCGACGGTGATGATCCGGTCCGCGCCCGCGGTCTTGAGCAGGTCCGCGATCAGGCGGGCCGAGATGGGCTCACGGCCGCGGTGCTTCTTGTCCTGCCGGGCGTACGGGTAGAACGGCAGCACCGCGGTGATGCGCTTGGCGGATCCACGCTTGAGGGCGTCGATCATGATGAGCTGCTCCATCACCCACTGGTTCAGCGGCGCGGGGTGGCTCTGCAGGACGAAGGCGTCGCTGCCGCGCACCGACTCCTCGAACCGGACGAAGATCTCGCCGTTCGCAAAGTCCGTGGCCGTCTGCGGGGTGATCTGGATGTCGAGTTCCTTGGCCACCTGCTCGGCCAGTTCGGGGTGGGCGCGACCGGAGAAGAGCATGAGGTTCTTCTGGTTGTCGATCCAATTCGCGGTCACTGCTCTTCGCCGTCCTTGTTCGTGTTCTCGATGTGTTGCTGCTGTGCCCGCGAGGCCGCCTCGGCCGCCGCAGTGCCGGGTCGGTTCCGCTCGACCCAGCCTTCAATATTGCGCTGCTTGCCTCCGGAGACGGCGAGCGCCCCCGGCGGAACGTCGAACCGCAGCACCGTTCCGGCTCCGGTGTAAGCACCGTCACCCACCTGCACCGGAGCGACGAACATGGTGTCCGACCCCGTCCGCACGTGCGACCCCACCACGGTACGGCTCTTGCCGACCCCGTCGTAGTTGACGAACACGCTCGACGCCCCGATGTTGCTGTGGTCGCCGATGGTCGCGTCGCCCACGTAGGTCAGGTGCGGCACCTTCGAGTGCGCACCCACCTCCGAGTTCTTCACCTCGACGAAGGCCCCGAGCTTGCCGGCAGCGCCGAGCACCGTGCCGGGACGCAGGTAGGTGTACGGCCCGACGGTCGCGCCCGCACCGATCGTGGACCGGTCGGCGTGCGTGCGGACGACGGTGGCGCCTTCTCCGACGGTGACGTCGGTGAGCGTGCTGTCCGGGCCGACGACCGCGTCCTCGTCGATGGTGGTGCGTCCGCGTAGCTGGACGCCGGGTTCGAGGGTGACGTCGCGGCCGATGGTCACGCCGACGTCGACCCAGGTCGTGGCGGGGTCGATCACGGTGACGCCGGCTCGCATGTGGGTCTCGAGAATGCGACGGTTCATCTCCCGACCCAACGCCGCCAACTGCACCCGGTCGTTGGCGCCTGCGACCTTGACCGGATCTGCGAGCAGGGCTGAGTAGACGTCGCGACCGGTCTCGCGGGCGATCTTCAGCACGTCGGTGAGGTACAGCTCTCGCTGCGCATTGTGGGTGTTGAGTCGGCCGAGCGCGTGCCGCAGCACCGCGGCATCGAAGGCGTAGACACCCGAGTTGACCTCGGTGATCATGACCTGCCGCGGCGTTGCGTCGGCATGCTCGACGATCTCCATGACATCGCCGTCCGAATTCCGGACGATGCGGCCGTAGCCGTTCGCGTCGTCCGGAACGAAGGTCAGCACGGTCACCGCGGCAGGCGTCGGCGCCGACAGGTGCTCGTCGAGCAGTCCGTGCAGGGTGTGGCCGTCGAGAAGGGGCACGTCCGCGGAGGTGACGACCACGGTGCCGGCGAAGTCTGCCGGCAGGGCGCTCAGGCCGCACGCGACCGCGTGGCCGGTGCCGTTCTGCTCTTCCTGGACTGCCGTGGCGATCTCGAGGTCCAGTTCCTTCGCGACCTCGGCGACCGCGGCGCCGACGGCCTCGCGGGCGTGACCGACCACGGTGACCAGGTGGGCCGGCTTGAGTTCGGCCGCTGCGTGCAGGGAGTGGGCGAGCATCGTGCGACCGCCCAGGGTGTGCAGCACCTTGGGGGTCTTGGACCGCATTCGCGTCCCTGCTCCCGCAGCGAGGACTACTACGGCGGTCTCGACCGGCATGAATCTCCCTCGAAAAGTCGTCGTTCTCGCGCTCCGCCGCCAGGACTCGAACCTGAACTATCTGAACCAAAATCAGAGGTGCTGCCATTACACTACGGCGGATCATTACGACAGCGGAGTGCTATCAAGCCTGGACCGACGCGCCCGCTGTGCGCCCACGATCTTCGCATGCGGGCGCCGAATCGGTCGAACCGCATCGCCGAAAATACCCGACCGGCCGATAGGCTGGCCGACATGTCCCGACCACCGCAGGCCACTCCCGACCGACCGGCCCGGACCCGGATGACCGGCACCCAGCGCCGGCAGCAGCTGATCGAGATCGGCCGCAGCGTGTTCGCCGAGCGGGGGTACGAGGCGGCGTCGATCGAGGAGATCTCCACCCGCGCCAACGTCTCCAAGCCGGTCGTCTACGAGCACTTCGGCGGCAAGGAAGGGCTGTACGCGGTGGTGGTGGACCGGGAGATGTCCACGCTGCTGGAGATGATCACCTCCTCGCTGACCCAGAACCGCTCCCGGGTCCGGGTCGAACGGGTCGCGTTGGCCCTGCTGACCTACGTCGAGGAACGGACCGACGGTTTCCGGATCCTCGTCCGTGACTCGCCGGTCGCGGCCAAGGAGGGCACCTACTCGAGCCTGCTCAACGAGGCGGTCAGCCAGGTCGGGCACATCCTGGCGGGCGACTTCTCGCGGCGCGGGCTCGACGCGGCGCTGGCCCCGCTGTACGCGCAGGCGCTGGTCGGGATGGTCGCCACCACCGCGACCTGGTGGCTCGACGAGCGCACCCCGTCCAAGGAGGTAGTCGCCGCGCACCTGGTGAACCTGTGCTGGAACGGCCTGACCAACCTGGAGGAGAACCCGCAGCTCGGGGAATAGCCGGTGGTCCGTGGGTTCCTGACGTCGACGGTGCGGACAATCCAGGCGCCGTACTGCCGAGTCCGTCCCTACCGCGACTCGCAGTCGCAATCGGGGGAAGTTCACCAGTCAGGTGTTACGTTTTCGACCACATTTGACAGGTAGTCGGTCACCAGAGGCGGGGTGGATGGTCAGGCAGGAACGGGCCGAGGCGACCCGGAACGCGGTCCTGCTCGCGGCGGCGGAGGTGTTCGCGCGGTTGGGATACGCGCCGGCGAATCTGAGCGAGATCATCGCCGCGTCGGGTGTCACGAAGGGCTCGCTGTACTTCCACTTCGCGTCCAAAGAAGATCTGGCTCGCGGCGTGATCGACGAGGGCAGCCGACGGCTCGAGGCGGCCTGCGCGCCGCTGTCCGACCTGCGAGATCCCGCGCTCGAGGTCATGATCGGCCTGTCCTACCTGGTCACGGACGTGGCAGCCGCGGATCCCGTCGTCGCCGCGATGTTCCGCCTGCACCACGAGATCGGCGATCACCGCGGGACGGGCGACAACGTCGTCGCGACGTGGCAGAAGTACCAGGTGGCGCTGGCCGCTCGTGCCGTGGCGGAGGGCGACATCGTGCCCGACGCCGATGCCGAGGCGATCGGGATCTTCACCTTCGAGACGCTGTTCGGCGCACGCGTGGTGGCGCACGCGACCGGGACGCTCGATCAGCTCCCGGCCCGGATGGAACGCGCCTGGTACTACATGCTCCCGGCGTTGGTGGGGGAGGAGAAGGTTTCCTACTTCCGGCAGTTCGCGGCGCGACGTTCCCGTCGCTGACCGGGCAGCGCGGGCTGTCGGTACCCGGGCCTAGAATCCACTGTGGTCGTCCGCGTGGCGTCCGAAACCCGTTCGGCAAGCTCAGGAGCATCGACGTTGCCTTCCCGTACTCCGCACGACCCGAGCCCGGCAGCCACGGATCCGTCGCCCTACCCGTTGGCGGGGGTGTTCGCCACGGCTGTCGCGGACGTCGCCTTCGACGGGGTGCGCGCGGCCCTGGGCCGCACCGACCTCGCCGTCGTCGCGCCCGCGCCGGCCCGTCCGTTCGTCGCTGCCGCGATCGCCGAGCACGCGCAGCTGTTGCTGGTCACCGCGACCGGACGCGAGGCCGACGACCTCACCGCCGAGCTGCAGGAGGTGTTCGGGGCCGCCGTCGCGCAGTTCCCGTCCTGGGAGACCCTGCCGCACGAACGGCTGTCCCCGGGCGCGGACACCGTCGGACGACGGATGCAGGTGCTGCGCCGGCTGGCCCGTCCCGACGACGCCGACTACGGCCCGCCCCTGCGGGTGGTGGTGACGACCGTCCGCTCGCTGGTGCAGCCGATGGCGCCGGGCCTCGGCGAGATCGAACCGGTCACCCTGCGCGTCGGCACCGAGACGCCGTTCGACGGGTTGATCCAGCGGCTGGTGGAGATGGCCTACACGCGGGTCGACATGGTCGGCAAGCGCGGCGAGTTCGCGGTCCGCGGCGGCATCCTGGATGTGTTTGCTCCCACCGCCGATCATCCTGTGCGGGTGGAGTTCTGGGGCGACGAGGTGACCGAGCTGCGGGCCTTCTCGGTGGYCGACCAGCGCTCGCTGCCGGAGCTCGAGGTGGCCGCGTTGATCGCKCCGCCGTGTCGTGAGCTGCTGCTCACCGAACTGGTCCGGGACCGGGCCGCGGCGTTGTCCGCCGACAACCAGGCCGACGCCGCGCTGGTCGAGATGCTCGACAAGCTGTCCGCCGGCATCCCCGTGGAGGGCATGGAGGCGCTGCTGCCGGTGCTGCAGGGCGGCGAGCTGGTGCTGCTCACCGACGTGCTGCCCGAGGGCACCCACGTGTTGCTCTGCGACCCCGAGAAGATCCGAACCCGCGCAACCGATCTGGTGCGGACCGGCCAGGAGTTCCTGGAGGCGTCCTGGACCGCGGCCTCGATCGGCGCGGCCGCCCCGCTGGACACCTCCACCCTGGACACGTCGAGCGTCGGCGGCGCCGGCATCGACCTGGCGGCGTCGGCCTACCGGTCGCTGAGGCACGTGCGGGAGAGCGTCGAGGCACAGGGCCGTCCGTGGTGGACGGTGAGCCCGCTGGCGTCCGGCAACGCCGACGAACTGGTGCTCGACGTCAAACAGGCGCCCGAGGTCCGCGGCTCCGACGACCTGCTCGCCGAGTTGTTCGTCTCGCTGCGTGCCCACGTGAGCACGGGTGGGCGGGCCGCGATCGTGGTCGCTGGCGCCGGCACCGCGCTGCGCGTGCGCGAGCGCCTGGCCGAGGCGGAGGTGCCGGTGGCGGCCCTCGAACCGGGCGCGGCGCCCGCCCGCGGCCAGGTGAGTGTGCTGTGCGGCAGCCTGCACGACGGCCTGGTGCTCGCCGGCTCCGACGACGTCCCGGGCCTGGTGCTGATCTCCGAGTCGGACCTGACCGGCAACCGGGTGGCGGCGGTGGGCGACGGCAGGCGACTGCCCGCCAAGCGGCGCAACCAGGTCGATCCGCTCGCGCTCTCCGCGGGCGACATGGTGGTGCACGACCAGCACGGCATCGGCCGCTTCGTCGAGATGGTCGAGCGCACCGTCGGCGGGGCCCGACGCGAGTACCTCGTCATCGAGTACGCGGCCAGCAAGCGGGGCCATCCCGGCGACCGGCTGTTCGTGCCGATGGAGTCCCTCGACCAGCTCTCCCGCTACGTCGGCGGCGAGCTGCCCGCGCTCTCGAAGCTCGGCGGGTCCGACTGGACCAATACGAAACACAAGGCGCGCAAGGCAGTTCGGGAGATCGCGGGTGAGCTTGTGCAGCTGTACGCGGCCCGGCAGGCCGCGCCCGGTCATGCGTTCGGCCCGGACACGCCGTGGCAGCGCGAGATGGAGGACGCGTTCGCGTTCACCGAGACCCAGGACCAGCTGACGGTGATCAGCGAGGTCAAGGCGGACATGGAGAAGCCGGTCCCGATGGACCGCGTCGTCATCGGTGACGTCGGCTACGGCAAGACCGAGATCGCGGTGCGCGCCGCGTTCAAGGCCGTGCAGGACGGCAAGCAGGTGGCCGTGCTCGTCCCGACCACCCTGCTCGCGCAGCAGCACCTGCAGACCTTCACCGAGCGGATGGCGTCGTTCCCGGTCAAGGTGCGCGGGCTGTCCCGGTTCACCGATGCGGGGGACTCGAAGGAGATCATCGCGGGCATGGCCGACGGCGAGGTCGACGTCGTGGTCGGTACCCACCGGCTGCTGCAGACCGCCGTCCGCTGGAAGGACCTCGGTCTGGTGATCGTCGACGAGGAGCAGCGATTCGGCGTCGAGCACAAGGAACACATCAAGGCGCTGCGCACGCACGTCGACGTGCTGACGATGTCGGCCACGCCGATTCCACGGACGCTCGAGATGAGCATGGCCGGGATCCGCGAGATGTCGACAATCCTCACCCCGCCGGAGGAGCGGCACCCGATCCTCACCTACGTGGGCGCCTACGCCGACAAGCAGGTGGCGGCGGCCATCCGCCGCGAACTGCTGCGGGACGGCCAGGTGTTCTACGTGCACAACCGGGTCAGCTCGATCGACAAGGCGGCCAAGCGGCTTCGGGAGCTCGTGCCCGAGGCGCGGGTGGTCGTCGCGCACGGTCAGATGAACGAGGAGACCCTCGAGAAGACCGTGCAGGGCTTCTGGGAGCGCGAGTTCGACGTGCTGGTGTGCACGACGATCATCGAGACCGGGTTGGACATTTCCAACGCGAACACCCTGATCGTCGAGCGGGCCGACTCGTTGGGCCTGTCGCAGCTGCACCAGCTGCGCGGGCGGGTCGGCCGCAGCCGCGAGCGCGGCTACGCGTACTTCCTGTACCCGCCGGAGAAGCCGCTCACCGAGACCGCCTACGACCGGCTCGCGACCATCTCGCAGAACTCCGACCTCGGCGCCGGCATGGCCGTCGCCATGAAGGACCTCGAGATCCGCGGCGCCGGAAACGTGTTGGGTGCCGAGCAGTCCGGTCACGTCGCGGGCGTCGGCTTCGACCTGTACGTGCGGCTGGTCGGCGAGGCGGTGGAGGCATACCGGGCCATAGCCGACGGCCGCCCGGTCACCACCGAGGAGGCCACGAAGGAGGTGCGCATCGACCTGCCGGTGGACGCGCACATCCCACCGGACTACGTGACCAGCGACCGGCTCAGGCTCGAGGCGTACCGGAAACTGGCGGCGGCGGCGGACACCGACGCGATCGCCGCGGTCATCGACGAGCTCGTCGACCGCTACGGCCCGCTCCCGGAGGAGGTCCAGCGGCTGGTGTCGGTCGCCCGACTGCGCCTGCTCTGCCGCGAGTACGGCATCGAGGAGGTTTCGGTCGCCGGGACGCAGCTCAAGATCGCGCCCATGCAGCTCCCCGACTCGAAGCAGCTGCGGCTCAAGCGGATCTACCCGAGTGCCCAGTACCGGGCCACCAGCGGGATGGTGCAGATGCCGTTGCCGCGCACCGGTTCCGGCGGGATCGGCGCCGACCGGGTGCGGGACGTGGAGCTGCTGCAGTACATCGCGGACTTCCTGCTCGCCATGGCCGGCAAGGCCGCGGGCGCCGTCGACGTGTCGTCCGTGACGCGATGACTGTCGTCCTGCTCGACCCGCGTCGGCCCGACGTGGTGCCCGCCGAGGCCGTGCCGCTGCTGCGGGGGCCGGTGGAGTACGCGGAGGACGTGCCCGCCGAGGTGCGTGAGGTGCTCCGGCTGCCGCACCAGCCCGGTGCCCTGGTGCTGGTGGCGATGGACCGCGACAGCGCCGCGGTGCGGCACCGGACCGGGTCCGGCGAAGCAGTGGTGGCGGTCGAACCGTCGCCGGGGGAGGGGCTGCTCGAGGCGGTCGAGGTGATGGACCGGCTGTGGGGATTCGGCGGCTGGGAGGTCACCCAGACCCACGACTCGCTGCGCCGCTACCTGCTCGAGGAGACCTACGAGTTGCTCGACGCCGTCCAGGAGGAGGACCCGGAAGGGGTCCGGGAGGAGCTCGGGGACCTGCTGCTGCAGGTGCTCTTCCACTCGCGAATCGCCGAGGCGGCGAGCCAGTTCACCGTCGACGACGTCGCAGGCACCCTGGTCACCAAACTGGCAAGGCGCAGCCCGCACCTGACCAATGGCCACACCGGACCGATCGACGTGGCAGACCAGGAGGCCGCGTGGGAGGTGGCCAAGGCCGCGGAGAAGGCCAGGGCGTCGTGCATCGACGGCATCGCGATGGCGCAGCCCGCGCTGGCACTGGCGGAGAAGGTGATCGAGCGGGCCACCAAGGCGGGCCTGCCCGCCGACCTGGTCCCGGCGCAGTTGCGCGAGGTGCGGCTCGGCGGGCCGGGCAGTGCGGAGGACGAGTTGCGCAAGGCGACGCTGGCGTTCGTGGCGCGGGTCCGGGCCGCCGAAGTCGCCGCGCATGCGGACGGGATCGAGCCGGGGCGGCTCGACACGGACGCGTGGGCGCGATACTGGATCGCAGATTAGCTTTCCGCCGCACAATGTGGGGGTGTCGATGTACGACTACTGCGTCATCGGCGGGGGCATCGTCGGAGTCGCCACCGCCCGGGAGGTCCTGCGCCGGCGGCCCGGAGCGAGCCTGCTGTTGCTGGAGAAGGCCGACCGGCTCGGCGCGGCGCAGACCGGACACAACAGCGGCGTCATCCACTCGGGCATCTACTACCAGCCGGGCAGCCTCAAGGCCGAGCTGAGCAGGCGCGGTGCTGAGATGACCAAGGAGTTCGCCGCCGAGCACGGCATCGCCTTCGACGTGCGCGGCAAGCTGTTGGTCGCGACCGACGCCGTCGAACACGCGCGAATGCGGGCGCTGTACGAGCGTTCCCAGGCCAACGGGCTCGACGTCGAGGTGCTCGACGGTGCCGAACTGCGGCGTCGCGAGCCGGCGGTCACCGGCACCGGCGCGTTGTTCGTGCCCACCACCGGAATTGTCGACTACCGCAGGGTCACGGAGGTCCTGGCGGACCTCGTCCGAACGTCGGGCGGCAAGGTCCGCCTCGGCGTCGAGGTGGTCGGCATCGCCGAGTCGGGGGATCGAGTGGTCGTGGACAGCCCTGCGGGTTCGTGGTCGGCCCGACGCCTGGTCGTCTGCGCCGGGTTGCAGGCGGATCGGATGGCTCGGCTCGCCGGGATCCGCACGGACTTTCAGATCGTGCCGTTCCGGGGCGAGTACTTCGAGCTTCCGGCGCATCGATCGGAGCTCGTGCACCACCTGATCTACCCGATTCCCGATCCGGACCTACCCTTCCTCGGGGTGCACCTGAGCCCTACCGTCGAGGGTCGGCTCACGGTCGGCCCCAATGCGGTGCTCGGGATGGCCCGCGAGGGGTATCGCAGGTTCAGTTTCGCGCGCAAAGACGTGTGGGAGTATGCGAGGTTTCCGGGGCTCTACCGTTTTGCCCGCGCGAACGTCCGTACCGGCGTCGCCGAGTTGCGCGATTCGCTGTCCAAGCGGGGGTACCTCGCGCGGTGCCGAAAGTACTGTCCTGATCTGACATTGGACGATCTGCGGCCGAGAGAGGCCGGGATCAGGGCGCAGGCAGTTCTGCGTGACGGGACATTGGTGCACGACTTCCTGATCGAGCAGACGACTCGCTCGGTTCACGTGCTCAACGCGCCGTCGCCGGCGGCGACGGCGGCCCTGCCGATTGCGGAGGCGATTGCACGCAGGCTGCTCGCAGAGGACTGAGCGGGGGCCGCGGACCGACCGACAGAGACATCCGCACTGTCGGCCCCGGTCGGTGCCGCCAGATCGTCATGGAGTTCGCTGGCGTGGGACCATGGTGAGGTCGTGCCAGCGCTCGCCGATCGACTTCCGGTGACCTGTTTGGCATTCCGGCCGCAGGATTGCCTGCCGACGCGTCGACTTCTCGCCGAGCAAGAACGTCTGAATCAGCCACGATCTGCGCGACGCGAGTTGAAACGCGATTGGTGCGGCAATGCCGATCAGCAGGGCGAGGGTGAACAACTCTGGGCGACCGTACACGCCGACATGCTCAAATGCCATGCGGGAGCCTGCTGTGGCGAAGACATGCAGTAGGTAGATTCCGAACGAGAACCCGCCGATCCAGGCCAGTATTCGCGCATGTAGGAGGTTACGCGCCGAGTAGATCAAGACCACGGCCGTGGCTCCGACAGCGACGGCAATCGCCCGGTTGGAGTACTCGTCCGGCTGGTACACGCCGAAGATGGTGAGCAACCGGACCGTGTAGATGCCAGCGAAGGCCGCCGTCGCGATCGCGGCTCGTCCGCCGCGCAGATCGAACAGTCCGTAGCGACGCAGGCCATAGCCGAGCAGGAAGAACGGGAGTAGTCGCAACGCTCCGCTGACGGTGAAGACGTCGACCTCTGCAGGAACGTGAACAACGACGAACGCAATCGCGGGGACAACCGTGGCGACTGCCCAACGGCGACGCGAGGCGAGAACGCCCGAACTGTCCAGGATTCCGACAACGAGGAAGATGAGAAAGATCGACTGGAGGAACCACAGGTGCTCGAATCCGAACAGGTAGACGCGCCAGGGCCCGGTACCTTGCGGTTTCGAGTTGGTACCCGGAACGACAAGCTCCAGAACGTAGAGTAGGGCGCCGACCGTTATCAGTGGGAGTAACAGGCGTCGCGACTTTCCGGCGATGAGCTGCGGATAGTCGTTCCATCTCTCGACTGGGCGCACCGCGTAGACGTACCCGGAGATCAAGGTGAACAGCGGTATCCGGATGTCTGCGAGGGCGAGGTAGGCGTACCGCCATGGTGAATTGTCCGGTACCAGGATCCCGCGATTCGCCGTCGCGCCGATCACATGTCCGGCGACCACAAGCACCACCGCAATGCCGCGCAGCGCCTGAATTGCGGGTTCTCTTCGGCGGGCTTGCGGCACAACGGTGTCCGCGGGAGATGGGTCTGTTTGGGACATTGACCTCCCCGATCAAGCGAGACCCGCACCTTGACCGGTGAGGTTTCGGCACGGTCGATGCCTTCACCTATTTGGGTCGACGCACGATGCAGGTGGTGGACCGCTCAGCCCTGACCGTCGAGCAGAATCGACGTCACTGGAGGGCATCGCGTGACCAGTTGCCGTGCGGCCGCCACATCATCATCGATCATAACCGATTCAAGGTCTGGTGAACGGGTCGATATACGACTTGTTGTCCATCATCAAGGAGAAAAACCAGGTCCGGGACGGTTCTAGACGGTATGGGGGACCCTCAACTCAGCGCCGGCGGTTACCCACACCGCCTAGTCGAATCACCACTGACAGCAGAGACTGGCATGTCCCCAGTAGGCGAGTCCACGATGATCTAGGGTCCCGTTGCCCCTGATATGGGCTCGAAGGACGATGGAGATCATGGCTGGATCTATCTGTTGCAGAACGGCCTCAAGGTAGCCTGCGGTCTGGTCACGTACTCGAAAGCCCACCTCGCCGCAGCAGTTGCCAGTGGACCTAAACGCTCATCTCGCGGCCATGGCGCATGCCAGGGTCAGAGGACAGCGATGAGCGACTTCGGAACTCCGAGCACCCGTTCCCGCACAATCGCGGAGGTTGGGAAGTAGTCCCGCATTTCGGTAGCCCCCACCAACTCCGTCCAGAGGACGGAATCGACAGCATCGTCGTAGCTTTCCGGTCTTGTGTGCACCAGGGGCCAGTGCATTGCGATCGCCACGCGGACAGCAACGGGCATGAACTGCATTCCCGGGAACAGCCAGTGTGGCTCCACGGGAAAATATCTGTAGGGGGTCTGCACCCAGTGCCGCGGCGCCAACTGGCGGACTTGCCGGGCCAGGTCCATTCGTCGGGCGTGCCCACCCACATGCTCGATGAGTGAGTTGGAGAACACCAGATCGAAATGCGGGTCCACGCCCACGCTCTCGAGCGTCTCGGCGGCCGCGCACGCGTCACCGGTCAACGGGGTGATCCAGCCCGCGTCCGACTCGCCGGGTTCGAAAAGGTTGAGCACGGTGACGTGGTGTGGTCGGACCGGAGCCCGACGCCAGGCTTCGACAGTTCCGCCCAAGTCCAGGACGCGCAGGCTCTCGATCGTGGGAAAGGCCTCGGCGAATACCCGCCAGCGCCGCGCACGCGCCGCGGCGCCCAGAGATGTCGGTGAGTCCACGAGGATTCGCCGCAGGCGAGCTGCCGACTGTTGCCGCCARTCGACTGAGACCTTTTCGCTCATGTGCCCTACCTCGAGATCGACGGCGGGTTCGCTTCAGTCTACGACCGGTTGAGGCGCCATCACAGTCGATCTCGCGGATGCGGCCCGCAACCAACCGAAGCGGTTGTACGAGGTCATGTAATTGCAACTCACCCCAATCGGTGGACTCGGGCCATTACGCTCGGTAACTGTGACCGGTGACCGGATCCGACTCGCAATTCTCGGGATCAACTACGTACCCGAGTCGACCGGAATCGCGCCGTACACCGCTGGACTCGCGACCGGTCTCGCCGCCCGCGGACATGACGTCCAGGTCTTGACCGGATACCCGCACTATCCGCAGTGGCGGCGCGCGGACGGGTACCCGGGCTTGCGGTCCGAGGAGTATCAAGGATCCGTGCGGGTCCGCCGGTTCAACCACTCCGTGCCGGCGCGATACTCCGGCCGAGGGCGTGCCGCGATGGAACTGACCTTTGGGGTACAGCTCCTCACCGCCCGATGGGGTCGGCCTGAGGTAGTGGTTTGCGTGAGCCCCCCGCTTCTCGCTGCTGCACTGGCCGTCATTCGCGCACGGTCGACTCGACATCGGCCGGCAGTCGGATTGCTCGTACATGACGTGTACAGCCGGGCGGTCGTCGAGACAGAGGCGATGTCGGGTGCCCCCGCCACTGTCGTGCGTACGCTCGAGGCGGCAACCGCCCGGGGTGCCGACGGCGTCGCGGTCATACACAGCGGTTTCACCGCGGACCTGGTGGACAGGCTCGGCGTCGACAGGCGCCGGATCCGCGAGATCCGCAATTGGACCCACATCGCACCACCGGATGCTCGCGCCAGCGCCGCCTTTCGCGCCGCGCGTGACTGGGCCGACGACGACATCGTCGTCCTGCACGCCGGGAACATGGGCGCCAAGCAGGGCCTCGAGAACGTGGTTGCAGCCGCCCGGATGTCCGGTGGTCACCAACGCCGGGTCCGGTTCGTCCTGCTCGGGGACGGTAACCAACGCGCTACACTCCGGGATCGAGCGGCTGGCGTCGCCGCCCTTGAATTCTTGCCTCCGGTCCCAGAGCGCGAGTTCTCGGCCGCACTGGGAGCGGCGGACGTACTACTGGTCAACGAGCGGCCCGGGGTCGCGCAGATGGCGGTCCCCAGCAAGCTGACCTCCTACTTCACCTCGGGTCGGCCGGTCCTTGCGGCGACCGACGCGGACGGGTTCACCGCGGGCGAGGTCGCTGCGTCGGGCGCGGGAATCTGCGTGCCTGCTGGCCGGCCTGACCTATTGCTGCGCGAAGCCGTTCGCCTCGGCACCGACCGGGCACTCGCGCGGCAGCTCGGAGACGCCGGTCGTCGCTACGTCGCGTCGACCTTGTCCGCAGACACGGCCCTCGACCGATACGAGGAGTGGGTCGTGGACCTCGCGGCGACCCGGCGGGTTCGCGTAGGGGAGGAGCACAGATGACCCGGCGTGCGCTCATCACCGGAATCACCGGTCAGGACGGCTCCTATTTGGCGGAGTTCCTGCTGAACAAGGGCTACGAGGTGCACGGAGTCATTCGCCGTGCCTCGACCTTCAACACCGGCCGGATAGACCACCTCTATGTCGATCCGCACACTTCCGGCGCCCGGTTGTTCCTGCACTTCGGGGACCTGGTGGACGGCGCTCGGCTGATTACCCTTCTGTCCCGGATCGTGCCCGACGAGGTGTACAACCTGGCGGCACAGTCACACGTGAGGGTCAGCTTCGACGAGCCCGAGTACACGGCGGACACCGCGGGTCTGGGCACTGTCCGCCTGCTCGAGGCCATCAGGCACCTCGACCTGAACTGCCGCTTCTACCAAGCATCCAGTTCGGAGATGTTCGGATCCTCGCCGCCGCCGCAGAAGGAGGACACACCGTTCCATCCGCGGTCGCCCTACGGCGTGTCGAAACTGTTCTCGTACTGGACGGCTCGCAACTACCGGGAGGCCTACGGGCTCTTCACCGTCAACGGCATCTTGTTCAACCACGAGTCGCCCCGGCGCGGCGAAACCTTCGTCACGCGCAAGATCACCCGCGCGGTGGCTCGCATTCATGCCGGTCTGGATCGCCACCTGTACCTAGGCAACCTCGACGTGGTGCGGGACTGGGGCTACGCGCCCGAGTATGTCGAGGGTATGTGGCGAATGCTGCAGGCCGATACCCCCGACGACTACGTCCTCGCAACAGGGGTGGGCCGTTCGGTGCGCGAATTCCTCGCATTGGCGTTTGGGCAAGTCGGTCTCGACTGGGAGGACTACGTGCGATTCGACGACCGCTACCTGCGTCCAGCGGAGATCGACACGGTGATCGGCAACTCGACGAAGGCCCAGTCGGTGCTGGGCTGGAAGGCGCAGGTGCATGCGCCGGAACTGGTGAGGATCATGGTGGCCGCAGACATTCGTATGCTTGAGGATGGCGGAGGGAATTGGATCGACACCCCGAAGCTGCCGGGATGGGTGCCGGCGCAGCGAGGCGCGACAGCACGCGAGTCGGCCGAGGTAGCGAGAATCAGGCGCGGTAGTCGTCCTGGTGGGCGATGAACCACTCGTAGGTGGACCGAATGCCGTCGACGAGCCGGGTGGAGGACGTCCAGCCGAGTTTCGTCAGCTGGTGCACATCGAGAAGTTTGCGGGGCGTGCCGTCCGGTTTCGATGTGTCCCACAGGATCTCGCCTCGGTATCCGACGACCTCAGAGACCATCCTCGCCAGGTCCGCAACGGCAATGTCGCGCCCCGTGCCCACATTGACCGGTTGGTCTCCGTCATAGTGATCGAGTAGGTGGTGGCACGCGTAGGCGAGATCGTCGACGTAGATGAACTCGCGTCGGGGGCGCCCTGTGCCCCAACAGGTAACCTCCGGTTCTCCCGCTCGGACGGCGTTGTGGAACCGGAGGATCATCGCGGGAATCACGTGACTGGCAGCCGGGCTGAAGTTGTCGCCTGGACCGTACACATTCGTGGGCATCGCGGTGATGTACGGAAGGCGGTACTGCTGACGGATCGCTCGGAGGTGGGCGATCCCGGCGAGTTTTGCGATTGCGTAGCTTTCGTTGGTCTGCTCCAGTACTCCGGTGAGCAGGGAACTCTCCCGAATCGGTTGATCGGCGTACTTGGGATAAATGCAACTCGATCCGAAGAAGAGGAGCCGTTCGACTCCGTGCGCCATGGCATTGTCGAGAAGATTGACCTGGATGCGGAGGTTGTCGGAAATGAACTCTGCGGGCCGGGCAGCGTTGGCGGCAATTCCGCCGACGCGGGCGGCCGCGGCGATCACGACCTCTGGATGCACCCCGTCGAAGAACGCCGCAGTGGCCTCGGCGTCGCGCAGATCGAGTTCTGTGGAATCGAGACCGATGAGGTTCTTGAACCCGCGATCTGTGAAGTGTCTCCACAGGGCCGAACCCACCAGACCGCGGTGACCCGCGATGAAGATTCGGGTGGACGACGTGATCGGAGTGAATGCGCTCATGGGTACCCCGACTCGTCCGGCAACCATCTCGACCCGACCAGCCGGGCGAGGGCCACATGCTCGAAGAACTCCGGTATTCCGATCACATAGCGGCGCGCGAGCCTCCTCGGTTCCCGATAGAGCCGGTAGGCCCATTCCGTCCCGGAACGGCGCATGACCTGGGGGGCGCGCGGCACCTTGCCGCCCAGAAAGTCGAGAATCGCACCGCCGTTGACGATCAGAACCGGAGCGGACAACTGCTCGCGGAGGCGGATCGCGACGTCTTCCTGCTTGGGCATGCCCATGCCGAGGATGACGAGCTCCGGCTTGGCTTCCCGCGCGAGGTCACCGTACGTATCGGCGGGTGCAAACCCGTGGTGGCACGCCACCACCTCCAGGCCTTCGTGCTCGAGCCTCTGCTTGGCGGTGAGAAGCCATGGGGAGCGCGTGCCGAACAGTGCGATCCGTCGACCCGAATACGATCGAGCCAGTCGCGGAATGAAATCCGTGCCGTCCATGTTCAGGCCAGGCGTCCGGCCGAAGGCCCTGAGTCCCAGCTGCACGCCCAGACCGTCGCGGAGCAGCAGATCCGAACGCAACAGGGTGTCGATCATGGAGGGTGTTCTCCACCCGAGGTTGGCTGCGTGCGCGTTGACGAACGAGACGACGTAGGGCCGGGGTGGATGCCGTAGGTCCTCGAGCAGTGCGTCCTGGGCACCCTCGTTGTCGATGCAGCAGATGCGTCGGTGCAGTTCGAGGAAGGCTCGTGCGCGAGTGACGGCCGTGAGCCGGAGGGCGCCCGCACCTGTCGATCCGTCCGGTTCCGGATTCACGGCGAATCACGCAACCGGTCCGGCGAGGGATTCTCGGCACCGAGAGGTCGTGCTGGGCGCCAGTCGCATGTGCCGGGCGAGTTGTCGGAATTTCGCCATCCGGCAACCTGAAGGGGCGAGTTGTGCACGAACGGATTTCTTCAGTACGGCAACTATCCACTGACGACGTGCCTTGGTCCTCGTCGGCCGATCTAGATCGTCGTTGGTGGCCAGGCTCGACAGTATCCACAGTCGGTCGAGCCACGCTTCGTCCGTGGCGTCGTATTGCGCGGTCAGCGTGTCGTCGTGCTGCACTCGCACTGAGAGTTCGCGGTCGACCCATGCGGCGTCGGATCGCGCGAGGACACGCAACCACAAATCCATGTCGCTGTAGCTTCGCTGTTCAATGCTGAATCCACCGACCTCGGTCAGCAACGACCGGCGCAGCATTACGGAGGTGGGCTCACCGATCCAGTTGCCCCTCGATCCTTCGTCGACATATCGACGTACGATTCCCATTCCATCGTTGACGTCATCGAGAGGTTCCAGCGGTGTGTGGAGGGTTCCGATCAGCACACCCCATTTGGGATTCGACGATTCGATTCGTCTTCGTGCGAACGCGAGCCCGACGCGTCGATCGGTGAATGCCGGGACGAGCTGTGCCAGGCAATTCGGCAGGAGGCGATCGTCTCCATGGACGAACTGAATCAGCTCGCTGCGAGCGAGCCGGATGCACCGGTTGTGGTTGGCGATTGGGCCGATGTTCTCGGCGTTCTCGAGCAGGCGAATGCGGGGGTCGTCGAATGCCTTCACGTGCTGCACCGTGGAATCTGTGGACGAATTGTCGACGACGAGGCATTCGAAATCTTGGTAGGTCTGTTCAAACACGCTCTCCAAGCACGCATCGATCGAGCGTTCGGAGTTGTAGACCGGAATGCACATTGTCACTGCCGGCATCAGGCCCCCGCCCCACCGTCATCCGCGGTTCGAGTAGGTCCGCTGTTCGTCGGCGCGCCATCAGAC